>JAGAIH010000074.1 GCA_017626655.1 Clostridia bacterium
CAGTCGGGCACGGGGACGGGGCGGGTGAGCCAGCGGTCGATGGCGGCGATCTCACCGGCGAAATCACCCGAGAAGTGGTACATCTTGACCTCGTCGGGGAGGCCTACGGAGAGGTAGGAGAGGTCGGAGATGGGGAGCTTCATGGTATTCATGGGGTATCCTCCTTTTTGGAGTATTTCTTTCCTATATCATATCATGTTTTGGGGAATATTTCAAGGGGTAACCGAAAAAAGGCACAAAAAGAGTGTGTACGGTGCGGTAGGATTCGTGACTTTCATGACGGGCATTTTTGGTGAAAGGACTTGAAAAATTCATAGTTCTGGAGTATAATGGTATATTGGTGAATTTCGTGAGATATCTCCGCAAGGATTCTTTTTAAGGAGTGCTTATGCGATCCAAAGCCATTCAGATGACCGAGGGCTCCCTCGGCAAAAATATTCTGCTTTTCAGCCTACCCTTGGTGTTCTCCAACCTGCTCCAGATCCTCTTTAACATGGCCGACGTGGCGGTGGCGGGGCGATTCGCGGGGGCTTTGGCCCTGGGTTCGGTGGGGTCTACCTCTACCCTGGTCATGCTCTTCACAGGCTTTCTCATCGGTGTGGGTACCGGCGTCAACGTCATCGTAGCCCGCTTCTGCGGGGCGGGGGATGAGAAGAACGCCAAGGAGAGCATCCATACCGGGGCCATCCTCTGTCTGTTGGTGGGGCTTGCCGTCATGGGGGTGGGAGAGCTTCTGACCCGCCCGCTTTTGGAGCTTCTGGGTACCAAGCCCGACCTGATAGAGGGCGCGGTGCTGTACCTCCGCATCTACTTTTTGGGCATGCCCGCTCTGGCGGTGTTCAACTTCGGTAACGCCGTCCTCAGCGCGGTGGGAGACACCAAGCGGCCCTTGATCTATCTGACCTCGGCGGGCATTCTGAATATCGCCCTGAATCTGGTTTTCGTCATCCTGTTCCACATGAGCGTGGCGGGGGTGGCTCTGGCCAGCATCATCGCCCAGTACCTGTCGGCCATCCTCATCGTGGCCGCCCTGTTCCGCGCGGGGGGGATCCACGGCATGGAGCTGAAGCGGCTCCGTATCCACGGGGATAAGGCGGCCAAGATCCTGGGTCTGGGCATTCCGGCGGGATGTCAGAACGCCATCTTCCATGTCGCCAATCTCTTTATCCAGGCGGGTCTCAACACCTTCGACACCGTCACGGTCACGGGGAGCGCTGCCGCCGCCAACGCTGACGGTCTGGTCTACGACGTCATGGCCGCCTTCTACACCGCCTGCTCCAGCTTCATGAGCCAGAACTATGGCGCGGGCAAGAAGGACCGCATTCTCAAGAGCTTTTTCATCAGCCTGACCTACGCCTTCTCGGCGGGGGCCATTCTGGGGATCCTGCTCCTGGTCTTCGGCCGCCCCTTCCTGTCCCTCTTCGCCACGGATCCCGCCGTCATTGAGGCGGGGATGATGCGCCTCACCATTATGGCCTGCTCCTACTGCGTTTCGGCCTTCATGGACGCCGCCATCGCCGCCGCCCGCGGCATTGGCAAGAGCCTGTGGCCCACGGTTATCGTTATCATGGGCTCCTGTGTTTTCCGCGTCGTCTGGGTCTACACGGTGTTCGCCCATTTCGGGACCATCCAATCCCTGTATCTTCTCTACGTCTTCTCCTGGAGCATCACGGCCATCGCCGAGATCGCTTACTTCGTCCACAGCTACCGCAAAAAGATGCGGCGGTTTGACCCCTCTGTCATCACCTCTGTCTGAAGGAGCCTTCTATGAAAAAGACTGCCACCCCTCCAGCCTCTGCCTCGGCGGAGTGGACCCCCGCCCGTGTGGGGCATTGCGCCGGCCAGCTGTTCCTCTACTGCTTCCTGGCCTACACCTGTAGCTACATCGGACGCAAGAATTTCTCCGCCTGTCTCCCCGCCATGATCGAGGAGGGGATGCTCACCAAGACCTTGGGTGGGTACATCACCACTGCCTATATGCTCTGCTACGGCGCGGGGCAGATGATCAACGGCATCATCGGCACCAGGATCAAGCCCCGCTTCATGATCGGAACCGGCCTCTGCGGCGCGACGGTCTGCAATCTGGCCATGGGACTGGTCCCCTCGGCTGCGGTCATGCCCGTGGTCTGGGCCTTGAACGGAATCTTCCACTCCATGCTCTGGGCCCCCATCATCCGCACCTTCACCGATCTCCTGCCCGCAGGCCGCCGCGAGGTCGCGGGGACCAACATCGCCGCCTCCTGCTCCATTGGCGCGGTACTGGCCTTCCTGATCCCCGGCTTCGTGCTTCGCTTCGCCGGCTGGCGGGTGGTGTTCTACGTGTCGGGGGGGATCCTTTTGGCCGCCTTCCTGGTCTGGGTCTTCGGGAACCGCTACCTGGGCAAGTACAACCGCATGATGGAGGAGGCCTGCCGCATCGAGCGGGCCGCCATCCGCGAGCGGGCCGCCACCGAGGCCGTGGGTGATCGCAAGGGCAAGCGCTCCCTTGTGGGGGTCATGCTGGCATCGGGTCTGTGGGTGGTCCTTTTCGGTCTGCTCTGCAACGGTGCTCTCCGCGACGCGGTGGAGTCCTGGGCGCCCGTGTTCCTGTCGGACCAGTTCGGTCTGGACAGCTCGGCGGCGGCCATCATCTCGGTGATCATCCCGCTGGTCAGTGTGACGGGTACTTACTTTGCCAACTGGCTCTTTGAGAAAAAGCTGAAGAACGAGCTGACCACCGCCTGCGTCATGTTCGGTATCGCCGCCGTATGCGTGGGAGGGCTTTACCTCTGCCGCGGGGTTCATGCCCTCCTCTGCTCGGTCTTCATGGCGGTGGCCGTGTCGGCCATGTGGGGCGCCAATCATATGTTCCTCACGGTGGTTCCCTACCACTTCGCCCCTCTGGGCATGACCTCGGCGGTCACGGGGACCCTGAACAGCATCATCTACTTCGCCACCGCTCTCTGCGCCTCCCTCTACGGCATCCTGGCCGACAAGCTGGGCTGGAACGTCATGATCCTGATCTGGCTGGGCATCGGCCTCTGCGGCTCGGCCCTCTGCCTGGTGGGCTCGGGGCTGTGGGGCAGGAAGCGGAAGCTTTTGGACGAGGGGAAGATCTGACACTGTCCTTCGGGGAGGTGGGGCTTGTTATGCTGTTCTGTCGGCTTTCAAATTGGAGTTTATCGCTCTCTGCCTTCCCCAGCGGGGAAGGGGGACCGCGAAGCGGTGGATGAGGAGAACACTTGTAAATCAGCCTTCCGGGTGAGACGCTAACTCTCCTACCACTTTTTGGATGTTGAATGCTTCAAAAATATAGTTGTATCAACCATTTTGCAGTTTTTATCCGTATGGTTGTAGGAACGTAACTGTACCCCCAATAAGTTGGATTACAAATGCTCTCCTCATCCACCGCTTCGCGGTCCCCCTTCTCCGCTGGAGAAGGCAAAGGAACGGTCAATACACCGATAAACCCAAATTTGAACGATAAACCGAATTATCCCCAAAAAACAAGGTGTCGTACCGAAGCACGACACCTTTTCATTTTTTCTTATGAGAAGAAGCTCACCAGGCCCATGACGAAGATGATGACGATGATGACAGGGATGGCGATGGTGAAGACCCAGCGCATCCAGGAGCGGACCTTGAAGCCCTTGCCCGTGTTGGCCTCGGCCATGAAATTCTTCCAGCCCCAGCCGTAGCGGGTGACGCAGAAGAGGGTGAAGATCAGAGCGCCGATGGGAAGGAGGAGGTTGCTGACTACGAAGTCCTCCAGGTCCAGGACAGCGGTACCCTCGCCGAAGGGGGTGAAGCCCGACCAGATATTGTAGCCGAAGACGCAGGGGAGGGAGAGGAGGAGCATACCGATGCCCACGGCGATGCAGGTCTTGATGCGCTTCCAGCCCGTAAGGTCCATGACGCAGGCGATGATGTTCTCAAAGACCGCCAGGACGGTGGAAAGGGCGGCGAAGGACATGAAGACAAAGAACAGGGATCCCCACAGGCGGCCCAGGGGCATATTGTTGAAGACGGTGGGAAGGGTCTGGAAGATGAGGGCGGGTCCTGCGCCGGGGTTGATGCCGTAGGCGAAGCAGGCGGGGAAAATGATGAGGCCCGAGGTGAAGGCCACGAAGGTATCCAGGACGGCCACGTTGACGGCCTCGCCCATGAGGGAGCGGTCCTTACCCAGGTAGCTTCCGAAGATGGCCATGGAGCCGATGCCCAGGCTCAGGGTGAAGAAGGCCTGGTTCATGGCGCCCACGATGACGTTGAAGATGCCCGCCTTTTCGACGTTCTCGATATTGGGGACGAGGTAGAACTTCAGTCCCTCGGCAGCACCGTCCAGGAAGACGCTGTTGATGGCGATGACCACCATGAGGACGAGAAGCGCCACCATCATGACCTTGGTGACCCGCTCCAGGCCCTTCTGGACCCCCAGCATACAGACCACGATGCCGACAATGACGGCGGCGGCCATGAAGACGGTCTGCCAGATGGGGTCGCCCAGCATTTTGCCGAACTCGGCGTTGACGGCCTCGGTGTCCAGGCCCTCGAACTTGCCCGTGGCGGTCTTGAAAAAGTAGTTCATCATCCAGCCCGCCACGTTGTTGTAGAACATCATGAGGATGACACAGCCCACGAGGCAGGTAATGCCGTGGAGGTGCCACTTGGACTTGGGGGGCTCCAGCTCGCGGAACATGACGGCGGGAGATTTTTGCGCGGCGCGGCCCACGGCGAACTCCATGGTCATGACGGGGATGCCCAGGACGATGAGGCAGACGATGTAGATGAGGACGAAGATGGCGCCGCCGTACTGGCCTACCATCCAGGGGAATTTCCAGACGTTGCCGATGCCAATGGCGCAACCGGCGGAGAGGAGGATGAAGCCCAAGCGGCTTGCGAGTCTGTCACGGGACATGGGAGGGTCTCCTTTGAGGTCACAAATTTTGAGGTTTCGGTTCAATTCGTAATTCGCAATTCGTAATTCGTAATTCGTAATGAATGAAGCTCAGCGTAGGTAAAATGCTCATCCACACCTCGATCCATTTTGGGGGAAATTCAAATGCAGGCAACTACGAATGACCGTATATCCGTCCTTCGCTCAAGCGAAAGTCCTTCCTAATTACGAATTACGAATTATGAATTACGAATTAGGTTACGGTTCTTCTGTCTGATACTCCGCTCTCGGGCCTCCGACGTAGGCAGGGCGGGTGCGGGCGCAGACGAGGGATGCCTCGCCGATCTTGTTGACCGACAGGCGGACGGGAACGGCGACGCGGCGGAGGTGCATACCGATGAGGGTGGCGCCGATATCCATGCCCGCGTGGGCCTTGACGGCTTCCACGGCGACGGGGTCGGACATGGCCTCCCAGACGGCGGTGGCGAAGGAGCCTCCCGCCTTGGGCTGGGGCTTGACCCAGACGGGGTCGTAGCCGTACTTCTCGGCGGTGGCGCGCTCCACGATCAGGGCGCGGTTGAGATGCTCACAGCACTGGACGGCCAGGCAGATGCCGTGCTCGGCAAGAATGGGGAGGATAGCATCCCGCAGGGCCAGGGCGGCCTCCATGGAGGAGTGCTTGCCGATGCGCTCCC
>JAGAIH010000075.1 GCA_017626655.1 Clostridia bacterium
ATCCAAAAACTTATATATATCAGTGTGTTTTTGGTTTTAGGAGAACGAAAAACGCACCACGAAAGCCTTCCCTTGTGAGGGAAGGTGGCACGCGAAGCGTGACGGATAAGTAGTCCCCCTACCCACTCCCACTCTGCTCCGTCAGACCGCTAAACCCAAATTTGAAATCTCCACAAATAAAACCGCACCATACCAAACACCACGGTGCGATCTTTTGGTTTATGCTTCCTTCCCTCTCACGCCGCCATATCACGGTATCGGTGGAAGTCGCAATGAAGGACGGTAGCCTCCATGCGGAAGGGTGCGGTAATAGGCTCAGTATACAGGACAGCCAGGATCCTCGCGCCTCGCGCCGCGATGGGAGCGTTGGCCACGGGGACGTAGGGGGTGGGGTTGTAATCGTACTTGCTGGAGATGGCGCCGCCGCCCGTGATATTGCCGAACATCTCGCCCCAGCCGCCGTAGTAGTTCAGATACTCCTGGAAATCGTTGTAGTGGTTGTAGGTGTAGAAGACGTGCTTCTCGTCGGGCTCGATGATGGCGTTGCCGTTGCGGTCGAAGCGGGCGTAGACGATGCGAGCCGCGCCGCGGGTGATCCTGGAGCCATTGTTGTAGATGGTGGCGTAGTAGCCGGGATCGCAGTCGGTGCCGGTGGTGCCGATGTCCATCTCGTAGTAGGTGAGGTCACCGCCACAGCCGCTGATGCGGGGCAGCTCGGGCTCGTAGGGGTACTTGGCGGTGTTGCCGCTGAACTGGGTGTGGTTGACCCGGAGGTACTCCCCCCAGATGCTGGAGGTGGGGCTGGTCTTCTTGCTGGCGGAGTGGTTGGCGGGGATGTCACCGAAGGCCCAAACGTAGGCCGCCACCTCCTCCAGGGTGATGTACGCGCCGCCGCGGTAGACGCGGAAGACCTCGCGGCCGTAGGCGTCCACCACCACGTAGGTGTTCTCGTCGATGTAGTAGGGGTCGTTGTTCTTGATGTACTTCCCATCCTGCATGGGGCGATAGTCCGAGATGATGGGGGCCTGGTCGGGGACGTAGTCATAGCCCGAAAGCTGACCGTTCTGGGTGCGGTTCAGGGCCTCCTCGTAGCTGCCCGCGGGCTTGTAGCCCTCGGGGGAGCGCTCGGCCTCGATGATGACCGTTGGCGGGGGAGTCTCGGTCTCGGGTTCGGTGTCGGTGGGCTCGTCGGGGTCAGTGGGTGTCTCGGTGGGGTCGGTGACCGCGGGGGCGGACTCGGCGGGGTCGGATTCTACGGGATCGGAGGGGGTGGTCTCCGCGGGCTTGGTCTCGGCGGGGATCTTGTCCACCACCTCGATCTCGATGCTGTCGGTAAAGCCGTGGTATTCCACCGTGACGGTGGCCTTGCCCAGGACCTGGGCGGTGACCACACCCTTGCGGGTGATGCCCACGCAGGGGGCGGAGGAGGTCCAGGTCAGGCCGTCCTTCAACTCGGCGGGGGCGTCGGTGGTGAGGGTAAGGGTGTCCCCCACCTCCATGTAGATGGGGCCGCTCTCCAGGATGTTGAGTTGGTGCATCCCCACGATGGGGGCGTCGGTGACCGTATCGGTGAGGGTGGTGTCAGGAGCCTCGGTCGCGCCATCGCACCCAAAGAGCAGGGTACAGATCAGCAGTAGGAGGGCGGCTGTCACACCCCATTTTTTATGCTTCAATTTGAGAAAATCCATGTGTTTCGCCTCGTTTCCATAGTTATTTATATTGTACCAAATTTCGAGGGATTCGTCAAGGGGGAAGAGAGATTTCGTGGTGAAATGGGCGTAAACATTCCATGAATAGCAAAGGATGGATCACACAGGGTGATCCGTCCTTTCGGATATTGCGTTATTTCAGCTTACGCGGCCATGAACCAAGCAGTCGTATACTCGGTAGTACCGAAGTTGGAACTGGCGTAGGTGCTGAAGTTGGTGTAGCGAGTTTCACCGGTCTTGGTCGCAATACCGCGTCCAGAAAAATCCTTAGAGATGATGGTCTTAGCATTGTTGTCAATCAACCACACACAAGTTGCATCCTTGGCAGTCTTGAAAGTAAAGGCAGCCGTTTTGGAGCTTGCGTTCTTGTCAACACCGATATAGGTCTTGGTGGATCCATCCATGAAGTAAATGTAGTACTCACCAGCAGCCTCTCCTGCCTCCAGCTTAATAGCAGTAGCAGAAGCCTTAGCCAAGGTACCGTCAATACGACCACCGTTCACGGTACCGCTGAAGTAGTTCGTGCCCTGACCACAGGTGCTGAAAATGTAGTAGGGAGTATCCACAGCCACAGCATTCACGCTACCACCGGAAACGGGGGTGTCGGGAACAACGGGGGTTTCGGGAGTGTCTGCGCCGCCCTGGTTGCCGGTGACCTTACCGATGAAGTCAGCAGTCTCAGCAACGGACTTCTCAACGAAGTTGCCGGGGAACTGGGTCTTACCGGTATTCTCTGCAGTCATGAACTTAGAGTCGGACATAGAAAGCGTGTCAAAGCTGTTGTAGGTACCCATGACGTACTCAGCACCGTTCAGCATGACATACCAGGAATTGGTCTCAGCCTTGTAGTACCAAACGTTGGTAGTGGAATCGGTGTAGTTCAGGAACTTGGAAACCTTACCGTCAGCGGAGGTCTCGGTGTGAGCATCCAGATACTTCTTGGCACCGCCGATGGTGGTGAAGAAGCGATAACCGCCCTCAACGACCTCAGCGTAGAAATCCAGACCCGAAGCAGCATCAGCTGCACCCTTGAGGAACTTGGAATTGTCGGTCTCACCGTTCGCAAAGAGAACCTTGCCGGTATTGACCTGATACAGGTAGAGCTTGTATGCCTTGTTAGCCACGGGGGCGGGAACACTCAAAGATGCATCGGGCGTGTCAGGGGTATCAGGGGTGTCGGGAGTATCGGGTGTCTCGGCGGAGCCGGCCTTCACCACCAGAACGGCGTAGAAGCAGCCGGAGGAGGCCTTCATGGGGCCAAGGGTGGTGTAGGTGCCGTCGGCCTTGGTACCGAAGAGGTAGTTCTCGCCGTCGATGACGGTGACCAGGGTCTTCAGAGTCTCGTCGTAGGTGTAGACGGAGGAAGCGGTGTCCTCGAAGAGGCCGTTGATGTGGTTCTTGCCGTCGGTGCCCACCACGGACTTGGCGTTGACGTACTTC
>JAGAIH010000076.1 GCA_017626655.1 Clostridia bacterium
CCCTCAACGGCGGAGGTGTCCACCACGGCGGCCAGGTGGTCCAGGGCGGCGTCCCGCAGCTCCTCGCCGCAGGCGGTGGCCTTGGCGAAGCGGGTCTTCATCTCCTCGTAGATCTCGTCGCAGGAGCAGGAGCAGATGGAGTCGTGGGGATGGTTCTGCATGAGCTTCTTCCAGGCGTAGAGGAAGAGATCCTGCTTGTACTCACCGCCGTTCAGCATGGACAGGAGGCTGACGGGCTCGGCCACCCGTTCCAGGAGGTGCTGGGTGTCGTGGTTCATCTGCTTGATGTCCACGTGGGCCGAGGCGGTGCAGATCAGAGGGCAGGAGCCTGCGGAGAGCTGGCCGTTGATCTCCCCCTCGTAGACGGGGAAGGTGTCCTTGTAGGGGCGGATGGCCTCCAGGTAGTCCTTGAAGTTGGATTGCTTGACCTCTACCTCGTCCTGCACCTGATTGGCCATCTTGATGGCGGGTCGGAGGTCTACCTGGATGGGCTGGTGATCGCAGCCGTTCATGCCCAGGAGGTGGGGGGTGAGGGCAAAGCGGGAGGTGGAGGCGACGATACCCGCCAGGCGGTCGCGGAGGGCGTCGGGATCGGTAGGCAGCTCCATGGCGTTGCAGTACCAGCCCGCGAAGAGGACGCCCATGACCTCGGAGCCGTCGGGGGAGCGCCAGATCAGCTCGCTCTTGGTGATGCCGTTCTGCTTGATGATCTGGTTATCCGCCCCCACGTCGTTGATGCCGCGCCCGAAGACGGCGCTGTCAAAGCCGAAGCCCCGCACGATCTGGGGGGCCTGGGAGATATTTCCGAAGGCGTCGGGGAAATAGCCCGTCTCAACGGGCTCGGCGCCGATGGCGTGGCAGAGCTTGAGGCCGTAGAGCATATTGCGGATATTGGCCTCGCCCGAGGTGAGGTACTCGTCCTGGAGGACGTACCAGGGGCCTACCTGGATGCGGCCGTCGCGGATCAGCTTCATGAGGCGGTCCCGCATATGGGGCTTGATCTCCAGGTAGTCGTCGATGACCACGTACTGGCCGTCCATGTGGTAGTAGGTATAGTCGGGGTCCTGTTCCATAACCTCGATGAGGGTATCGAACAGCTCCACCAGGCGGACGCGGTGCTTCTCAAAGGGGAGGTACCATTCGCGGTCCCAGTGGGAGTGGGGGATGATGTGGAGAGTCTTTTTCATGAGGAAGGCTCCTTTCGGCAGGATCTTTGTGCCTGTATTGTACCACAAAAAGGGAGCCTCGTCAATAGATCGGAGAAAAATTACGGCAGACGCGGTATTTCTCAAAAAAGTTACCGTCACACCTTGCAAGATCAGGAAAGTCATGGTATAATAAAGAAAAACACACGAAACGACGGTCGATACACCGCATCGGAGAACATACTATGACCTTTTCGCGGATCCTTTTCATCCTGTTCGCCCTCTTCGCCGTGGCGGGCGGGGTGGACTATATCATCTCCAACCGCCTCGGCCTGGGCAAGGCCTTTGAGCGGGGCATCACCACCATGGGGCCGCTGGCCCTGACCATGACGGGCATGATGGTGCTGGCCCCCGTGCTGGCGGACCTGCTCTCCCCCGTGATCCTGCCGCTGTTCAACTGGATCGGGGTGGATCCCGCCATGTTCGCGGGGTCGCTCCTGGCCTGCGATATGGGGGGCGCGGCTCTGGCCGACCGACTGGCCAACGACCCCGAGGGGGACTTGCTTGGGGGTATGGTCTGCTCCTCCCTCCTGGGCGTGACCATCACCTTCACCATCCCCGTGTCCATGGGGATCCTGGAGGCCGAGGACCGCTCCTACGCCGCCAAGGGCATCCTCTGCGGCATCATCACGGTTCCCCTGGGCATTTTCGTGGGCGGCCTGGTAGCGGGGATCCCCCCGCTGAAGGTGCTGCTCAACCTTCTCCCCACCCTTCTCCCCGCCCTGCTCATCGCCCTGGGGCTGTGGAAGTTTAAGAAGGTCATCATCAAGCTCTTTGGCTGGTTCGGGCGGATCATGACCGCCGTGTCGGTGCTGGGCCTGCTCCTGGCTCTGTTTCAGAAGCTGACGGGGTGGGTGCCGATCTCCTCTCTGGCTCCCGTGGAGGACGCCATCCTGGTGGTCGGGGAGATCGCCCTCCTGCTGGCGGGGGCGTTCCCCATGATGCACCTCATCGCCAAGCTTCTGAACCGCCCTCTGCTGGCCTTGGGGCGCAGGATGGGGGTCAACGCCGTGTCGGTCACGGGACTGCTGACCACCACGGTCAACTCCATCGCCACCTTTGATACCGTCAAGGACATGGACCCCCGGGGGAAGGTGCTGAACATGGCCTTCGCCGTCTCGGCGGCCTTCGTTTTCGGGGATCACCTGGCCTTCGCGGGCGGGTGGAATCCCGAAGCGATCCCCGCCATGATGGCCGCCAAGCTGACGGCGGGGGCGACGGCCTTTGTGCTGGCGCTGGCGGTCACGCGAGGAAGGAGATCCTCGGATCCCCTCGCGGAAGAAATCAAGAATTCCACTGTGTGATCATCCGATACACCCAAACACAAACCCACCACGAAAGGAAACCGCCATGAGATCCATCCAACGCCTCCTCGCCCTGACCATGATCCTGGTCACCATCCTCTCCCTTTGCGTCATCCCCGGCACCGCCGAGACCGTCGAGGACGAGATCACCATCCTCTTCACCCACGACCTCCATTCCCATCTTCTCCCCGCGGCCAACGAGACGGGGGGCGGGGAGTACGGCGGTTACGCTCGCCTCATGACCGCCATCCGGGAGCAGAAGGCCAAGGATCCCGACGCCATTTTAGTGGACGGCGGCGACTTCGCCATGGGCTCCCTGTTCCAGACCGCCTACCCGACCTCCGCCATCGAGCTGCGGATGATGGGGGCCATGGGCTACGATGCCACTACCTTCGGCAACCATGAGTACGACTATCTCCAGAGCGGTCTCATCGGTATGCTGAACGCCGCCGCCGACAGCGGTGATCCTGTCCCCACCATTGTCAATGCCAACTACTGGCCCCCCAAGGAGGGGCAGGAGGGCTACTCCGAGGCCATGTGGGATGCCCTCGCCAGCTATGGCGTGAAGAAATACACCATTCTGGAGCGGGGCGGGGTGTACTACGTTTTGTTCGGTATCTTTGGCTTTGACGCCGACGATTGCGCGCCCAACTCGGGCATGGTCATGGAGGATCCCATTGAGACCGCCAAGGCTGCCGTGGCAGCCGGTGTGGCTGAATGCGAGGCCGAGTACGGCGTCCATCCCGTGGTGGTCTGCCTCTCCCACAGCGGCACCAGCGGCGGCAAGGGAGAGGACTACGAGCTGGCCGAGGCCGTGGAGGGCATCGACGTCATCGTGTCGGGCCACACCCACACCACCCTGCGGGAGCCCATTACCGTCAACGGTACCCTCATCGTCTCCGCCGCCGAGTACGGCCGTAACCTGGGTGTGCTGAAGCTCAAAAGGGATGGTGACGGTGTCGTCCTCAAGAGCTACGAGCTGATCCCCATTGACGAGAACGTGGCCGACGATCCCACTATCGCCGCCTTGGTGGAGGGCTTCAAGGCCGACGTGGAGGCCGACTATCTGTCCAAGTACGGCTACACCTTCGATCAGGTGCTGGTGAACAATCCCTATACCTTCGACACCGTCAAGCAGGTGTCGGCGACGCCCCACGAGTCCACCCTGTGCAACATCTTCTCGGATGCCTACAAGCGGGCCGTGGAGCAGGCTACGGGGAAGCGAGTGGACGTGGCCATCACCGCCGCGGGTGTCATCCGCGGCAGCCTCCCTGTAGGGAAGGTCACGGTATCGGACGTCTTCAACGCCGCCTCTCTGGGGGTCGGCACCGAGGGCGAGCTGATCGCCATCTACGTGACGGGCAAGGATCTGAAGAACGCCATCGAGCTGGACGCCTCGGTCCAGCCCCTCATGAGCACCGCCCAGCTCTTCATGTCGGGGGTGGAGTATTCCTTCAACCAAAACCGCATGATTTTCAACAAGGTGGACTACGCTATGCTCCGAAATGAGGATGGCACCCTCACCGAGATCGAGGATGACAAGCTCTACCACATCGTGGCGGGGATGTATATGGGCCAGATGCTGGGCTCTGCCGAGGAGACCTCCATGGGCATCCTCACCATCACCCCCCGGGATGAGAACGGCAACCCCATCGCCGTGGAGGATCTGGTGAACTACGTGGTCAAGACCGAAAGCGGCGCCAATCTGAAAGAGTGGTACGCCATCGCCGACTACCTGGACAGCATGGAGGGGGAGCTGGACAGCCGCTACGCCCAGCCCGACGGCCGCAAGGTGGTGTACAAGAGCCTCAACCCCGTGAAGCTTCTGCGGAATGCCAACATCTTCACCTATATCGTGCTGGTGGTGATCGTCGGTCTCATCACCGCTGTCGTGTTTATCGTCCGCGCCGTGGTCCGTAAGATCAAGCGGAAGAAGGCGGCGAAGGTGACGGCCTGATCCAAAACCGTTATGGCAAAACGAAATTCACAGACCCACTCCCCCGAAAGTCCGCCCGCCTGGTACTGGGTCAAGGGCCTTCACGACGCCCATATCACCCTTGTGGAGTCCTTTGAGTTCCCCTTTGACTACGACCGCTTCACCCGCGGGAAGAACACCTACGACCGCAACTGCCTGACTCTGACGGTGGACGCGGCGGTGGCTATGTTCGACACCTCGGTCAAGGTGATCCGTCTGTATAACTACAAGTACCTGTCTCCCGAGACCGCCCTGGAGGGGCATGGGACCCTGTGGTGGATCGGGGATCGGCTGACTGTGAGCGAGGGCCGCTTTGAGCTGGAGATCGACCTGTATGACGGGGAGGCCTTTCCCGAGGAGTTTACGGTGAGGATCCGGTTTGAGCGGGCGGAGGTGGAGCGGTGAGAGCCGCGTCGATCGGCCTCGCCATATGAAAAAAGAGGAAGTCCCTTTATGGGGCTTCCCCTTTTGTTTACAGGAACTTTTGCATGGAGAACTCCCCCAGGTAGGTGCCGTCCTTCAGCTTGAAGGCGTTTCGCTTGAAGCCTACGATCGCAAAGCCCATCTTCTCGTACAGCCTCTGTGCGCGGGTGTTTCCTTCGATGAAGTCCAGCTCCAATATCTCGGTGCCATGGGCGCGGGCGGCGGCGATCAGCTCGGTCATGAGGGCGGTGCCGATGCCCAGGCTCCAGAACTCGCGGAGGACCGATATGCCCAGCATGGCGCGGTGGGAGGTCTTGATCCCCCCAAAGAAGCGCACCTCACAGCTTCCCGTGATGCGGCCCTCCACCTCGCAAACAATGGGCAGGACGGCGGGGGACTCCACCATACGGCGGATCCAGGCCTCCTCGGCCTCCATACTGTCCCCGTACTCCTCGGGGTAGCGGGAGAGAAAGTCGGTCTCGGCGCAACAGGTCTTGATGTAGGCCAGCATCTCGGTGGCATCGGTAAGGGCGGGGGCGCGGAGGGTGGCGGTACGGCCGTCCTTCAGGGTGACGGTCTTGGTTGTAAAGATCATGTCTGTTTCTCCTTCCATTCCATGTACCCACTGGTAAAGGGCAGATGGTCAAATTTCAGATTACCCGTGTAGACAAAGCCCTGCTTTTCGTACCACGCCCGCAGGTCCTTGTTCTCGTCGATGAAGCCCAGAGTCAGCATGGGGCACAGGATGGTGGGCGGGTGGCCGATGAGCCGCACCGTCTCGGCTTTGGCGTAGGCGACCAGCAGCTCCCCGAAGCCCCGCCCTCGGTAGTCGGGGTGAATGCAGAGGTTGTGAAGCTCGCAGGAGCAGTCGGAGGTCTCGGACAGGGCCATATACCCGATCATGCGCTTCCCCGCGAACAGGCCGTACATACGGCGGAGGGGGAAGAAGCGTTCGAGATAGTCCATGGAGACAAAGGA
>JAGAIH010000077.1 GCA_017626655.1 Clostridia bacterium
CCGACGGGGGAGGGGGTGCGCTCTCCCGCTTGTCACGGGAGCGGGGAGGCTGAGACGGGACGGCCGAGCGGCGGCCGCGCTCCTTAGAGCCCTCTTCGGCGGAAGCCCCGGACTGCTCCTTGGGCTTCTCGGTACGGGTGCAGACACCCAGGCGAATGAGTCCCTCCTCGTCCGGCTCCGAGCGCTTCTCGGCCAGCGCGAGTTTGACCGTGTCCAGCTGATCCCGATACAGGTAGGTGTAATTCTCCAGGATGTCCCTGGCGCCCAGGGTGATGGCGGCGCCGTCGCTGATGAGCTGATTGGTGCCCGCCGAATTGGTCTCTCCCACGTTTCCGGGGAAGGCGTAGATCTCGCGGCCCTGGAGGATGGCGTTGCGGGCGGTAATCATGGCGCCCGATTTCAGGTCGCCCTCCACCACCACGGTGCCTTGGGAAAGACCGCTGATGATGCGGTTGCGGATGGGGAAATTCCTGCCCTCGGGCGGTGTCCCGGGGGCGAACTCGGTGAGAATGGCGCCGTGGGCCACGATCTCGGAGAAGAGCTTGCCATGCTCGCGGGGATAGGGGACGTCGATACCGCTGCCCAGCACCGCTACGGTGGAGCCGCCCGCCAGGATGGTTCCCGCGGCGGCCACGCCGTCGTTACCCAGGGCCATGCCCGACACCACCACAGCTCCCGCCGCGCCCAGCTCATAGCCTATTTTATACGCGATGCGCTTGCCGTATTCGCTCATGCTCCGTGTCCCCACCACGCTGATGCAAAGCCTGCGGGAGAGATCGGGCAGGTTGCCCTTGCAGTAGAGCAGGACGGGAGGGTCCTGGATGGAACGGAGGCTCAGAGGGTAGTCCTCGTCCTGCCAGAAGAGAAGGCGGATCCGATTCTGCTTGCAGTACTCCGAGATGCGGGAGGCCTCCTTCAAGGACTTATCCGCCAGGCGGGCCTTGAGACTCCGGGAGCAGGGAAAGCGCTCCAGCTCGCTCTCGTCAGCCTTGTACAGCTCGTAAGGTGAGCCGCAAGCCTCCAGAAGGTACTGGAATTCCTTATTCTGCACCCCGCATCGCAGGGAAAACCAGATCTCAAACAGTCTGTCCTTCATGGCGGACTCCTTTCGGGTAGGTTATTTCTTTTGGGGTTGCGAAATGTTCAAATTGGGGTTTATCGGGGGAGCGGCCTCCGGCGGCTTAGAACCTTTTTGAAAAAAGGTTCTAAGAACTCCAAAAACTTTAAAAAAATCATTGATAAATTAGATTATTATTTAAAAGTTTTGGGGATTCTTAAGGGACTTTTTCAAAAGTCCCTTAAGCGGGTCCAGGGCAGAGCCCTGGCCGATAAACCCGAATTTGAAGAGTTATGGATCGCCCGGTAGGTTATTGCTTGGAAAGCTCCCACATAAGGAGCGCGGCGGCCACGCCCGCGTTGAGGGACTCGGTATCGGCCTCCATGGGGATGTAGACACTGCGGTCGCAGGCGGCGATGACCGACTCCGACAGGCCGTGGCCCTCGTTACCGATGACGACGCCCACGGGGTGACCTTCCCGCTCGGCGTTCAACTCGGGAGAGCCGAGGCGGAGGGCGGTATCGTCCAGGGCGGCGGCGTAGATCCGTCTGCCCTCGGCGCGCAGGCTTCGGAC
>JAGAIH010000012.1 GCA_017626655.1 Clostridia bacterium
GGCTGTGAGCCCCGCCAGCCGTGGCAGGATCTCTATACCCCCATCAAGGAGGAGATCGCCATCAACAAGAGCTACGGCTTCGACCATACCGTCCTTCTCCAGTACGATGCCCTCATCCGCCCCGATATGGTGGAGCTGATGAAGGCCGAGCTGGACGAGCATATGGAGCTGGGCCTGTGGTTTGAGATGGGCCGCCCCCTCACCGAGGCCGTGGGCATTGAGTGGAGAGGCCGCCCCGGCTACGATTGGGACTGGTTCGTCAACCCCGGCTTCCTCCCCGCCTACACCCCCGAGCAGAGAGAGGCCCTCATCGACGAGGCCTTCCGCCTCTTCAAGGAGATCTTCGGCTTCTACCCCAAGGTGGCGGGCTCCTGGCTCCTGGATACCCATTCGGTCAACTACATGAGCGACAAGTACGATCTCTCCGCCATCTGCATCTGCCGCGAGCAGTGGGGCGTGGACGCCTACACCCTCTGGGGCGGCTACTACAGCGGCGGTTACTATCCTGCCCGCAACAATATGCTCTGTCCCGCCCAGACCCCCGAGGCGGGGTGCAGGACCCCCGTCTTCCGTATGCTGGGCATCGACCCCATCTACGGCTTTGACGAGAGCAAGTACACTGACAAGCTCTCGGGCTGTCCTACCATGGAGCCTGTCTGGGGCCCCGGTGCCGATCCCAACGTGGTGGACTGGTATCTGGAGACCTACTACAAGAATCCCTGCCTGACCTTCTCCCAGATGACCACGGGCCAGGAGAACAGCTTCGGTTGGGAGTGGATCGGGAAGGGCTACCGTATGCAGGCCGAAAAGATCGCAGCCTACCGCGATAAGGGACTTCTTACCGTCCAAAAGCTGGGGGACACCGGCGCGGATATGCGGCGGAGCATGACGATCACCCCCGCCACCGCCCTGACCGCCTACGAGGACTGGGCCCACGACGGCTCCGACCCTGCCAAGGTCTGCCGCTCGGTGTGGTACAGCTGCGCCAACTACCGCGTGAATATCTTCCAGCAGGGAAATAAGCTCTTCATCCGCGACCTGAACAAATTCGACGACCGCTACGTGGAGCGCTTCACCGAGCGCCCCTGCGAGGCCTGGGACGCGGTGTACGACAATCTCCCCATGGTGGACGGCCGCATCTGGAGCAAGGAAGGGAAGGACTGCGCCCTGTCTCTGGAGTTCGCCGCCCGTCCCGACGGCTTTACCTGCGTGGAGCATGGACAGGCTCTGGAGGTGATCCTGCACTTCGAGAATACCGTCCAGGGACTCATCTACCTCTCCCCCAAGGGCATCTCCTTCGAGGGCTGTGGCGTGCTGACCTACACGTTGGGCGTGCCCCACGATACCGCCGTCACCTATGAGGACGGCGAGTTCCGCTACACCCACAACGGCTATGACTACGCCCTGCCCGTGGAGGGCTGCCGCGTGGAGGAGACCGAGGAGGGCTACCGCCTGGTGCCCACCGGAGCGGTCCGGCTGGATATGAGCAAGAGATAAGAGAGACCTACATACATTCAAAGAAACCGAGGCATACTACCCCCATGAAAACCAATTACCACTCCCACACCCACCGCTGTAACCACGCCGAGACAGGCGAGAGGCGGTACATCGAGGCCGCTCTGAAGGAGGGCTTCAAGATTTTCGGCTTTGCCGACCATGTCCCCCAGCCCTATACCGACTTCCGCTCGGGGATGCGGATGCAGCCCGATGAGACCGCCGATTACGTGAACACCCTCTGCGCCCTCAAGGAGGAGTACCGAGGGGAGATCGATATCCACGTCGGCTTTGAGGCCGAGTACCTGCCCACCCTCTTCGACGACCTGCTCCGCCTGCTGGAGCCTCACCCCTACGAGTACCTGGTCATGGGCCAGCATTTCCTGGACTTTGAGAAGGGCGGCACCTATACGGGCTTTCCCACCGACAGCGAGGCGGTGCTCTCCCACTACGTGGACCAGTGCGCCGAGGGACTGAACACGGGGGCCTTCTCCTGCGTGGTCCACCCCGATATCCTCAACTTCCGCGGGGAGGAGTCTGTCTACCGCGCCGAGATGCGCCGCCTCTGCCGGGAGGCCAAGGCCTGCGGAGTCCCGCTGGAGTATAACCTCCTGGGCCTGGGTACCCACCGCCACTACCCCAACCCCGTCTTCTGGGAGGAGGCCGCCGTTGTGGGCAACAAGGTCATCCTGGGCTGGGACGCCCACGCCCCCTCCTGGCTGGAGCAGCCCGAGCTGGAGGCCCAAGCCGACGCCTTCCTCCGCTCCCTGGGGCTGAAGCGTATCGAGACCCTGACCCTCATCCGCCCCCATGCCAAGAACTGAAGCATACCGCCTCCGCTCTCGGGGGCGGTCTTTCTTTGCCTCGGCAATTTCGTTGTATTCAAGCAAAAATATTTTTTTGCGGTTGACTTATGAGCAACTTTGTGATATAATAAAAGAGTATCCGGGCAGCTTTGTGCAGGTTGCCCATATGCGCGCGTGCTGACTTGTGGATCCTGCTGATCTACGGGGAATGGCGCGCTTCGTATCCCACTAAATTTTTGAGGAGGATCTCTATGAAGACCAAACTGACGAAGCTTGCCTGCCTGCTTCTGGCGGGGGATGATGCTCCTGTCCTGCTTTATTGCCTGCGGCGATAACACCGAGGACGTGGAGGACAAGACCTCCGGCGAGGCCGCGACCGAGGGCGAGACCCAGGATCCCGTCCAGGCCGCTCTGGACAACCTGGGCGACATCGACTACGGCGGCCGTGAATTCACCGTCCTGTACGGCGCCGGCCAGAAGGAAGAGAACTACGGCGTCAACGAGACCGTCGACAAGGACGGCGGCGCCAGCCAGATCATCAACGACGCCGTCTATGAGCGCAACACCCTCCTGGAGGAGCGTTGCAACCTGGTGTACGGCAATATGGAAGGTGACGTGCAGAGCAGAGCCCGCACCGAGGCCTCCGCGCCTACCGGTGACTTCCAGTTCATGGACACCTCCCTCCGCGACCAGGCGACCCTGGCGACCAACGGCTTCCTCTACGATTTCAACGCCCTGCAGGTGGACCTGGACGGCGAGTGGTGGGACAGCGGTACGGCTAACTTCGTGCTGGCCGGCGGCGTCTACTTCATGACTGGCTCCACCAACACCCGCGACGACGGCGTGACCTACGTCCTGATCTTTAACAAGGATCTGCAGAAGACCTACTCCAACACGGTCCCCAACCCCTACGATACCGTCAAGAGCTGGGAGTGGACGCTGGACTACTTCAACAACGTCATCCAGGGCATCTCCAACGATAACGGTGACGGTAAGTGGGATGAGATGGATACCTACGGCTTCATCAACACCTGGGAGTACGGCAACACCTTCTTCCTGGCCTCCGACCTGCGCTACGTCATCAACGACGAGACCGTGGACTATCCCGAGCTGTTCCTGGCTTCCTCCAGCAACATGGAGAAGGCTCTGAACGTTCTGGAGCTGTCCCGCGCGATCTACCACAACAACAACGCCTCCTACATGTCTCCCGCCGGCCAGGAGAATCTGGGTCTGGCCGCCTTCAAGGAGGGCCGAGGCCTGTTCTACGGTGAGGTCGCCCAGTACCTCTCCACCCTGAACCGCGAGATGACCGACGGCAACTACGGCGTTCTGCCCGTGCCGAAGTACGATAAGGCCCAGGAGTTCTACCGCACCTGGACCCACGACAGCGGCTCCGCCTTCTCGGTCACCTCCGCTATCCCCGAGAAGGACGCCGAGGTGATCGGTCAGATCATGTCCGCCTACGCCATCCTGTCCCACCAGAAGCTGAAGCCCGCTTACTACGACACCATGCTCAAGAGCCGCGGTGTCCAGGACGCCGAGTCTGCCGAGATCCTGGATCTCATCTTCCAGAACCGCGTCTACGACCTGGCCTTCTACTTCGACCTGGGCTTCTACGACGTCTTCAAGTCCAACGTCAACGATAAGAACACCGAGCGCTTCTCCTCCGCCTACAGCTCCGCCGCTAAGGGCTTCGACAGAAAGCTCAAGACCATCCTCCGCAAGCTGGAGAATGACTGATCCAATTTGATCTACCCGGATCGGGCCGTTTTGGCCCGGTCCTTTTTTTGTATAAAGCGACAATGCCGTTTGGCTATGGTCTTTCTTGACAAATATAAGGTTTTGTGCTATAATCAACCGTGTGTACCCTTAATTTCTGAAAGGAGAATAGATCATGAGCAAAAAGATCCGTCTTATGAGCCTGCTTCTGGCTCTTTTGATGGTCGCCTCGACCTTCTTAGCCTGCGGTCAGATCACCGAGGATCCCGAGGTCGAGTCCGGCAGCGGGTCCGAGATCGCCACCGAGGAGGAGACCAACCCCGTGGAGGACGCCCTGAACGCCCTGCGCGGTGAGGTGGACTGGGGAGGAAACGACTTCGGTATCCTCTACGTCAATGAGTTCGGCTATACCGAGGAGGTGGAGGCCGAGCCCGACAGCGGCGATACCACGGGCAGCGGTGTCATCAACGACGCCGTGTTCGAGCGCAATACCCTCTTCGAGGAGTACTGCAAACTGAACTTCGTGTTGATCCCCGTGTCCAACGGCGGAGTCACCAGCCAGCTGCAGAGCGAGGTGCAGACCGCTACCGGCGACTTCCATCTGGTGACCACCACCACCGATACCGCCGCCAACAACGCCACCTCCGGCTACCTGTACAACTACCTGGATCTGGATATCGATCTGGAGCAGCCCTGGTGGGATGCCGGTACCCTGGAGTTCGCCCTGGACGGCCGCGTGTTCTTCATGGACGGTCCCTTCAACATCGTGGACGACGACGTGACCTTCGTCTTCATGTTCAACAAGGTGCTGCGCGAAGAGTACCAGATCGCCAACCCCTACGATACCGTCAAGGCAGGCGACTGGACTCTGGAGCATTTCAACTCCATCGTCAAGGAGCTGGCCACCGAGAACGGTGACGGCAAGTGGGACGAGAAGGACACCTACGGCTTCTCCACCCCCGGCTCCATCGGCAACACCTTCTTCTACGGCGCCGGCCTGCAGTACGTGGTCAACAACCGCGAGATGGACACCCCCGAGCTGGTGCTGAACGCCAAGATGGAGCAGGCTCTGAACGTGCTGGAGCTTGCCCGTACCATCATTCACGACAATAACTCCTCCTACGTGGCCGCTCAAGGTCAGGAGGGGATCTCCAAGGAAATCTTCGTGCAGGGCCGTTCCCTGTTCTACTGCGAGGCCGCCAGCTATCTGCGAGGGCTGAACGCCACCATGGACCGCGAGTACGGCGTGGTGCCCGTGCCCAAGTACGATAAGGCACAGGCCAACTACACCACCTGGAGACACTCCATCGGCTCGACCCTGTCCATCCCCACCTCGGTGGCCAAGAACGACATGGAGCAGTTCGCCATGGTCCTGGAGACCTATACCCTGCTGTCCCAGAAGCTGGTCCGTCCCGCTTACTACGACACCATGCTGACCACCCGTAACGTCCAGGACGTGGAGTCCTCCGAAATGCTGGACCTCATCTTCCTGAACCGTACCTACGACATGGCTATGTACTTCACCCAGCTGGGCTTTGGCAACCTGTTCGCGGATGCCGTTCTCAGCTCGGGCAGTAACTTCGCCTCCTCCTACGCCTCCAACAGCAAGCGCTTCGACAAGCAGATCGCCACCATCCTGCGTAAGCTCCAGAATCCTCGCTGATCCCATCTGATACCATCGCGCCTGAGGGCGGGGCCTTGACGGCCCCGCCCTTTTTGCCGATCGGGACGGCAAGACAGAGCAAGCCCCGTGACGGTCTCTTTGTTCACAGGGGATCCATGTCAAAATGCACGAAAATGCTCATGGGGAGCCAACCTGAGGATACAAAACAACGATTTTGAATTTTTTTTCACAAACCCCTTGCATATTTGACGGTTTTGGTATAAAATATATACTTGGAAAGGGATGGAAACTCCCTGACCACTGGTTTTGTTAGAAAAAAATTATATAAAATGGAGGATCACTACCATGTCCGTAAAAGTTGCTATCAATGGCTTTGGCCGTATCGGTCGTCTGGCTTTCCGTCAGATGTTCGGCGCTGAGGGCTACGAGATCGTCGCTATCAACGATCTGACCAAGCCTTCCATGCTCGCTCACCTGCTGAAGTACGACACCGCTCAGGGCCGCTACGACGGTCACACCGTCGTCGCTGACGATGAGGCCGGCACCATCACCGTTGACGGTCAGACCATCAAGATCTCCGCTGAGAAGGACGCCGCTAACTGCCCTTGGGCCGCTAACAACGTCGACGTCGTCCTGGAGTGCACCGGCTTCTACTGCTCCACCGAGAAGTCCCAGGCTCACATCAACGCAGGCGCAAAGAAGGTCGTTATCTCTGCTCCCGCAGGTAAGGATCTGAAGACCATCGTCTTCGGCGTCAACGAGAAGACCCTGTCCGCTGAGGACACCATCATCTCCGCCGCTTCCTGCACCACC
>JAGAIH010000078.1 GCA_017626655.1 Clostridia bacterium
ATGCCGCCGCCACCCTCCCCACCCGCGCACCGTTGGGCGAGGACAAGCCCCTCCTCTTTACCTACCCGCCCCGCCGCCCCTCGGCTGTCCGTGAGGATGGCTTTGACCAAGCACAAAGGCTAGCCAAGGCTCTGGCGAGGGCCTGTGACGGTGACTTCGCCGCCTTGATCCGCCGCACCCACCGCAAGGCCAGGGAGCAGAAGACCCTGAATGCCGAGGAGCGGGCGGTCAACGCCACCTTCTCCTATATCCTTGCCGACAAAGCCGCCGGGGCCGTCCGCGACCGCACCGTGGTGATCTGCGACGATCTGTGTACCACGGGGGCGACTCTGAACCGCTGTGCCGCACTTTTGGTGGAGGCGGGGGCCAGGTCGGTGATCCTGTGTACGGTTGCCCGAACCGACTCCCATAAGGGAGGGAAGGACTGAATCCCATACGAAAAAGAGATCCCGCAGAGCGTAATGCCCTGCGGGATCTTTTTGATGTCGGTGGGTGGATCGGTATGGGTCACCCGCCGATGCGGATGGTCTGAGCGCAGGCAAGGGTGAGTGGCCCGTCGTTCCCCAGAACTGTCAGCCCCTCGATCGAGAAGGCATAGTAGGTAATGGTCACGCTTCCCTCTGCGGGGATGTCGAGAGCGGACACTCGCTCCCATTTCCCGTTGTCGGTCTGGGCATATACCTCCGCGTTGTCGGTGAGGAAGACATTCCCCTCCTCGGTCAGCAGGTAGCCGTTCTGCACGGCGACTGCGGTGACGGTACAGGTGGCCGTATTGGTCTTGAAATATCCCCTGTCGGAGGAGGGATCGCTCAAGAGCAGATCCACGCTCAAGTCGTCGTCCATGAGGCTGTGATCCAGGTACAGGACGCCGTCATATTCATAGCAGATCAGCTCTCCAACAACTTCCTCCGTCAGATCAAAGACCAGCTCATGGTTCAGGATCAGCATACCCGTGAAGGTGATGCGCCGAACTGCCGTGATGCGGGCGGGATCCGGCACGCCGTCAGTCAGCCTTTGGCGGTAGCTTTCCAACTCGTCCCCCGTCAGAAGGCGGTTCTCGGTCAGTGTTGCGTTCAAGGTCAGATGCCGTATGGGGAACAACGCGGAGGTGCTTTCCTGGATGCGGGAGATCGCTCGGTCATAGCTGAAGCCATACTCGGCGATCTGGGAGATGAAGCGATCCTCCACGGCCCTTTCATGGAACAGGGGAAAATGGGCGGCGTAATCCAAGGCCATGACCGAGAAGGTCCACTGGCTGATAAGCTCCAGGATCGCTTGATCCTCGGGGGAGACCGAAGCATCGGGAAGTGCTTCGGGGGTCAGGACCGACCCTTCTAAATCCATTTCCACACCGTTCTTGCCCCACGTGTGATACCTTACGTTGGAGTTTTGGTTGGAGGTCACCGTCCAGGACAGCCGCTCGGCATCGTAGACAGGCGTCGTCTCGACGTCCGGTGCCTCCTCGACGGGGGGATAGGTCCCGCCGGGCTCCTGGGGGGCGTCCACCTCGGGGACCTCCTCCTCGAAGATCGTGTCCTCAAGATCGGGATCCCGATCCGGTCGGAAGTTGGGGAATAGTCCGGTGTGCGCCTCATTCTCCGCACCGGCCTGCCCGCCCAGGGTGCCGCTGAGGCCATCCCCATAGGACTCGTGCTTGCTCATGCTCCCCACCATCCACATGGACAGAGGGACGACGCAAAGGAGCAGACAGGCCGCCGCTACCACCGAAATCACCCGCCAGGGGCTCTTCTTCGGGGGCTTATCGGGCTGTCGGGTCAGATCGTACAGCGGGGGGATGACGGTGGCGGGTCGGTTGGTCTTGGGGGCAGGCTCGGCCGCCTTGGACGCGGGCGCGGCGGTCCCGTCGCGGAGAGCCAGACCTCTCTCCAGAATATCCTCGTCAATGCAGGACAGGGCATCCAACAGAAGGTCCTGCTTTTTTTCGTTTGTCTGCTTCACAGTGCGATCCCCTCCTTTTCCAGCTTTTCTCGCAGCCCCTCGCGGAGCCGCAGAAGGGCCTTTTTGACCCCGGATTCACTCATGCCGCACTTCTCGGCGATCTCCGCGATGGGATCCGAGCAGAAGTAGCGGCTGACGAACAGGCACATATCCCGCTCGCTGAGGGTCCGCAGGTAGTCGTTGATGACCTTGCCTACCAGCGCCGACTCGTACTCCACCTCGGGGGAGTCCCCGCACAGGGTCTCGGCCAGCTCCGAGAGGGAGAGGGTGCATTCGGTGGGCACCCGCTTCTGCCGCCGCTCCTTGCGGTAGCGGTCAATGGCGATGGAGCGGGTGATCTTGGTGAGGAAGGCCTTGAGGCAGTTGGGCCTCTGGGGCGGGATGGAGTTCCAGGTCTTGAGGTAGGTGTCGTTGAGACATTCCTCGCAGTCCTGCTCGTCCTTGACGATATTCCACGCCACGGTATGGAGGTAGCCGCGGTACTTGCGGTCGGTCTCGGCGATGGCGGCCTCGTCCCGATTCCAGTAGAGGTCGATGATAGCCTCGTCGGAGGGGAGGGCGGCGGTGGTTGGTTGTTTCACGGTTGGGTGCCTCCTTGGGGGAGATGGAAGGGGTTGGCTACCCCTTCGTAAGCTATAGACGATATTTTCATCGGAAGGGCTACCGAAAATGCGGAAACTTCCGAAAATTTTCGGTCGGATCACAAAAGGGGAGATGCGGCGGCCTCTCCCCTTTGATTTCAGATCCTTTCGGCCTCCATCCCCTTAGGGAAGGTGGCCTTCAATAATGCGTCGTACCCCTCGAAGGTCACGCATCCCGCGTCATCGGGGAAGGCCAGCAGTTCCATGTCATTCCCGTAGATGAACGCCCGCACACCGGTCTCCGCCATGCCTGCCGAGAGGTAGAAGGCCTTGCGGCGCACCCTCTGCTCGGCGTTGGCGCAGGGATCGCGGGGGATGCAGAGCGGGGGCGGGGTCTCGATCTCCAGAAAGAAGTGACCGCCGCCGCTTTCGCGGACGTGATCCCGAATGAGGGGAAGGACGGCGTGGCCCAGCCCCTGTCCCCGCAGGTCGGGAGAGATGGCGAAGTAGTCCAGCATGGTGAGGCTACCGTGAGTCACGGTGATGACCATGCCCGCCACGGGGCAGTCGGGGGCGGAGATGACCAGCACCTCGTAGGCGGAGGCGCGGTCGTCCGAGAGCATATAGTCAAGCTCCTTGCGCTCCGAGGCGGGGAAGGAGGACTTATAGAGAACTTCATAGGCGGGACGGTCTGCATCCCGCAGGGGGAAAAGTCGAATATCCGTCATGCTTTCTTGACTCCTAATTTTGCGAACCACTTAAACGTCAGCGGCCACACGGCTCCCGCGAAGAGGACGGTGAGGAAGTAGCGGATGGCGTAGGCGATGTAGTTGCCCTTGAAGATGAGATTGAACAGAGGCTTGGAGCCCTCCATGACCAGCAGCAGCAGCCCGAAGCCCACCGCCAGCTTGATGATCTGGGCCCACCACTTGGCGGTCTTGGTGTCAAACTTGATGAAGCGGGTATCCACCTCGTAGATGACCCACATACCCAGGGTACAGCCCAGGAACTTGTAGGCGTTCTTGACGGCGCTGGTATAGTTGGCCGCGTCGATGTCGGAGGGGAATTTGTAGAGGGTCACGAAGAGCAGGAAGGCCACGGCGAAGACCGACAGCACGCCCATGAGGGGGTACATGAGCTTTCTTTGGTAGCCGAACTCACAGAACAGGGGCCACAGGATGAAGATGAGGGTCAGGGCGATGACAATGGACACGCCCACGTCCCAGGGGGTGTGGACACCCAGGTACATACGGGTAAAGGGGATGAGCAGGCACATGACGATACCCACGATCTTCACCCACTTTTCCTTGCGGCAGACGGCCAGGGCGCCGTAGCAGCCCACGGCGGTCTGGGTGTGGCCGCTGGGGAAGGAGTAGCCCGAGGCGGCCTCGCGGGTGGCCTCCACGATGGTGAAGTTGGGATCCTGCACCCAGGGGCGGGGAATTTGGCAGGCGATCTTCAGAAACTGGTTGATGTAGACCCCGAAGAAGCCGGTCAGCAGGATGAAGTAGCCCTGCTTCTTGTCGATGCACCAGAACATGAGCAGGCCCGCCACGATGAAGAGCAGCTCGTTTCCGAACTCGGTGAAGATCAGCATGAGGGTGTCCAGGATGGGGTTGCGGATGGATTCGAGCCAGTACAGTACTTCCATTTGATTCTCCTGTTTATGCCATAATAGCGGTTACGGCGGTTTACTTATATGCGTCGGGACGGTTATCCTCGACGAAGCGCCACTTCATACGGCGGGCGACGACGAAATCCGCCTCCTGCATGACGGCCATGTCGGTGGAGCAGCCCGTGGTCCAGATCACGAAGCCTTGGTCGTCGAAGTCCACCAGGATCCCATAGATATCGGTCCCGATATTGCTTCGGCTACAGCTGCCGAGCTGCCAGTCGTCCAGGGCCTCAAAGACCAGCTCCACCACGCTGTCCCAGATGGATGTGACCAGCACCGTGATCTTCAGCTCGGTTCCGTCGGGCTCGTACATATGCCCGCCCTCGGGGAGCTTGGTGATGCCGTTGAATCGGTAGCGAATGTCGGTGATCTCGCCGTCGTGAAGAGAGTTGACGGCGTCTATGAAGCTCTTGGCGTCCTCGGGGGTGAGGATGGGGGTGTAGTCGGGGGACATGAAGGAGCCTCCTTTGCTTGGCTTTTTTGTTTGGCGATCGCATAGTTGCGAATAATTGGGGGGTGTCGGGCTGTTTTGATCGACACAAGCACCTGTAGGGAGCGACGCCCCCGTCGCTCCGCCACATAGAACATACCGATATGTTTCGGGTGTAAAGGCGGATCATATATATCTGACAATAGATATGGGCAATTTTCAGGTTGCGGAGCGACGAGGGCGTCGCTCCCTACAATGGGTCATTAGCAACCGAGCCATCGTGCCAAACAGCCCGACAAACCCCCATTTGAAGCATTTCGCGATCGCCGGTTTTTTATTCCAACTCCGCCTCGGCCACGCGGACCACCAGGTCGGTGCCGTAGGGGAAGTGGGTGAAGTCTACCTTCAGGCTATCGCCCTCCTGGGTGAAGGCCAGCTCCCGACCGCCTCCTGCGGCATCGGTCCAGCGGATGCTCTTGACTTTACCGGGAACGCCTGTGAAGCGCCAGCCGTCGGTGTCACCGGAGCCACGGTCCACCACCACGTTGCCGTCTCCCACGACACGGAGACCGTGGACAAAGAAGTAGAGCTTACTGCCGTCGCGGAGGGCGAAGTCCTTGCCGGGACCCGTCACGCCGCAGGGCTTGGCGGTGTAGATGACGTTGCCCGTGGCGCGGACCCAGTCACCGATCCCCCGCAGAAGGGCCTCCTGCATGAGGGGAATGGCACCCTCCCCCGTGGGGCCGATGTTGAGGAGGTAGTTGGCCCCCACGCGGCGGCAGGCGCAGAGGGTCTCGATGAGCTCGGCCAGGGACTTGTAGTTGCAGTCGTTTGCGCCAAAGCCCCAGTGGTTGTTCATGGTGTGACACATCTCGGCGGCCACGTACTTGCGGTGGCCCTCCCGATCCATGGGGGTGGGACGGCCCTGCTCGAAGGTGACGCTGTCCAGCTGGAGGTTGCCTACCTCGCCGCGGTGGGACAGGCCCGTGTTGTTGACGATGATGGCGTCGGGCTGGTGCTTGCGGATGACCGCGTAGAGGGCGTCCTCCTCCCAGTCGGCTTCGGGCTTGGACCAGTTGCCGTCGAACCACAGCCCGCCGATCTTGCCGTAGTTGGAGCAGAGGATCTCCACCGAATCCCGCAGGTATTGGAGATACTTGGGGAAGTTTCCGTTGAAATCGGGGTTGTACCAATCCAGGGTGGTGTGGTAGAACATGGGCATGACGTCCTGCTCGTTGCAGGCGTCCACGAACTCGCGGATGAGATCCCGCCCGCAGGGGGAGTGGGGGGCGTCGAAGGTGTTCAGACCACAGGTGTCGTAGAGGGAGAAGCCCTCGTGGTGGCGGGTGGTCAGGGTGATGTATTTCGCTCCTGCGGCCTTGGCTACGGACACGATATGGCGGGCGTCGAACTCGGACGCGGTGAAGGTGCTTTGGAGCTTTTGGTACTCGGACATGGGGATGCCGTGGATATGCTGTACCCACTCGCCCTTGCCCATCTGGGAGTACAGACCCCAGTGGATGAACATGCCGAAGCCTTTGTTTTCAAAATCGGCGACTCGCTTCTCGGGGATCGGAACTGACATGACAGACCTCCTGTTCTATGTGGTTTGGTGTGTTACTTGTGATCGCGGAAGCGCTCGTACAGCTCTGCTACCTGCGCCATACGCCCGCTGAACTCGGCCCAGTCGGTGGGCTTGACGCGGTTCCAGACGTTCTCGGACAGACAGGGGGCGCGCTCCTCGATGAGCCTCTGCTCCTCGCGGACGCCCTCGGCCACCACGGGGTATTTCGCCACGATCTGGTCGCCCCAAGCCAACAGCTGACCGCCCTCCACCTGCATGGTGGGCTCGATATGCAGAGCCTCCTTGTTGTAGGGAGAGCCGGGATGCACCGCGCCCCAGGTATAGACGTTCCAGTTGTAGATCTCCTCGGGGGACCAGTAGACCACGGGAGTCACCACGTACATGGGCTTCCAGGCGCCGTTGACCACGCGGAAGCCTGCCTCCAGCAGCTCGGGGGCGGTCTGGTAGAAGTTCTCCCAGCTGACGATCACTGACTGCTTGGGAATGAGGTGGTTCATGCTCTTGTGGAAGCCCTCCCAGACCACGGGGGTCTTGCCGCAGGAGAGGATGACCTCGCAGATATCCTTGATGAAGGTAGCGTACATCAGCTCAGTCAGTTCCTTTTTGCCCTCCTCGGTGGCGAGATAGGTATCCACGTCCACACCGCGGTTTTTGAAGGCGCTCAGACACTTGTCGCATCCGATCCACCTGGCAATGGCCGCCTCGTCGCCGCCCAGGTGGATGTACTCGGAATCGGCGAACAGCTCGCACAGCTCACAAAACAGGGTGGCCATCCCCGCCATGGACTCCTCGGAGAGGCAGATGATGCCGTCGGTGCCGAAGATCTCGCCGTATGCGGCGGCGAAGGAGGTGGTGTGGCCGGGGACGTCGATCTCTGGAATGAGCTGGACCCCGCGGGCCCCCGCGTAAGCGATCAGCCCCTTGATCTCGGCCTCGGTGTAGTGACGGCCCTCGGTGGAGAGCTTGGGGAAGGCCTTCGAGGGCAGGGTATAGCTCTGGTCGTCGGTGAAGTGGAGGTGGAGGTACTTGATCTTGTAGAATCGGCACATATCCACGTACTCGTACAGCACGTGCAGCTCGTGCCAGTCTCTCGCCAGGTCGATCATGACGGTCCGCCAGGTACACTTGGGGGCGTCCTCGATCACGCCGACGGGAAGGGTCAGACCGTTCTCGGTCTTCTCCATGAGCTGGATGAGGGTCACGGCGGCGTTCTGGGCGCCGAGGATGTCCGAGGCCTTGACGGTAGCGCCGCTTTCGGTGACGGTGAGGGTGTAGGCCTCGGTGGGCAGGGAAGCATCAACGGCGAAGGTGATGCCGTCCTCGCCCTCGGTCAGGTCGATCCCGTGGGTACGGCGGGCGTAGTCGGCCAGGGTTCTCACGGCGTCGGCGAAGATGCCGTCGGCGGTATATACGGGGGAGATCGCCACCGAGGTGTCGGTCATAGTGGTATGGGCAGGAGCGGGAATGAGTCGGAGCATAGTTCTGTTCCTTTCTGTTTATGGGATGGATTCAGTATAGCACATTTGACGGGGGATGTCAAGGGAAATGGGTGGATCGGAAAAATTTCATGGCGGATCCTTATGAAATATGTAAATATTTTCAGTGCCCTCTTGCAATTTCTTTCAAAGTGTGGTATGATAACATTAACTTTATGAAGGGAGGCTGATACAATGAAATCAGTCACGATCAAAATTCTGGCTCTTCTTATGGCCGCGCTGCTGGTCCTGCCCATGCTGGCCGCCTGCGGCGATATCACCGAGGAGAACCCCGATACCACCGTCGGCGGCGCCGTCACCTAGGGTGATACCGAGAGACAGCCCGCTGTAGCCAAGAAGGACTATGACGACGCCGAGTTCGTCGCTATCTACTGCTCCGATACCTTCAACGAGGGCTACTTCTTCATCGACGAGGAAGACCGCAAGCCCGGTAACGACATGGACGATAAGGTCTATGAGCGCGCTCTCAACGTGGAGGAATACCTGGGCGTGGACATCATCGCCGAAAGCGGCGGCAACTTCCAGGAGTACACCACTCCCCTGAAGAACGCCATCTCCGCCGGTGACGACTCCTACCAGATGGTCATGACCCACGTGTACATGGAGGTCGCCAACCTCATTACCAGCAACTACCTCCGCGACTTCCAGGACTTCGAGAGCCTGCAGCTGGAGGAGGACTACTGGAACTACGGTCTGATGTCCGATCTGTCCATCAACGATAAGATGTACTGCGGCTACAACGACTTCTGTCTGGCCAACTGCTACATGATCGGCTTCAACAAGGATATGGTCGCTGAGTACGCCAACACCATCGGCAGCCTGTACGATCACGTCCGCAACAAGACCTGGACCTTGGAGAAGCTCATTGAGTTCACGGGCCTGGTCAGCCGTGACAACGGCGACGGTAAGTGGGACGATCAGGATACCTATGGCTTCGCCTGCCATGCATGGGTGCCCCTGGTCTCCTTCCAGCACGCCTCCAACATTCCGATCGTGAAGGAGAATTCCGACGGCGAGTTCTATATCTCCCCCATGGTGGACAACGCCGATAAGATCGTCAAGCTGGACGAGATGATCTACGACTTCATGAAGGCTGAGTCTACCTACACCTGGTCTCCCTTCGACGGCAAGCCTCAGCTGAACCTGAAGTCTGGCCGCGTTATGTTTGAGATCGTCAATAACTACTCCCTGGTCTCCACCAAGGAAGAGGATGTCAAGGTCGGCGTTCTGCCCTATCCTCTGTGGGATTCCAACCAGGAGAAGTACCAGACTCTGAGCTGGAACGGCGTTCTGGGTATCCCCACCACCGTGCAGAACGACGATATGGTCGGCGACGTCATCGAGATGCTGGCTTGGTACTCCGAGCCCGTCAACACCGCCTTCTACGAGACCCTGCTGGGCTCCAAGGTGGCCGATGCTCCCGAGGATGTGGAGATGCTGAACCTTGTCTGGGCCGGTCAGGTCTCCGACATGGGTCTGGTCTTCTCCTCCTCCTCCAACCAGATGGACTGCCTGCTGTACGCGATCCCTCACCACGTTTCCGTCGAGGGTAAGCCCGCTTACGCGACCTACTACAAGCAGAACCAGAAGGCCGCCGAGCGTCTGCTCAACAGGATGTTCGCCGAGGATTGATTCTCTTTGATATTCTGCACACATCCCGCAAGGTTTTGCGCCTTGCGGGATGCTTTTTTGGTGAAATTGCCACCGAAAAAAGTCAAAAAACTATTGACATCAAGGGGAAATTATGTTATAATGATTTGCCGCTTAAAAGGGGCTTCTTTAAGTGTGCCGACAAGGGTCGGCAACGCCCCCATAGCGAGTCTTAAGAAAAGAGGTGCTTTTCCATGTTTGCTGTTATTACTACAGGCGGAAAGCAGTACAAGGTCGTCGAGCAGGACATCATTTTTGTCGAGAAGCTGGACGTTGAAGAGGGCGCAGAGGTCACTTTCCCCGTGGCCGCTCTGTCCACTGACGCAGGCTTCAAGGTCGGTACCCCCGTTGTCGAGGGCGCTACCGTCACCGGCAAGGTGCTGAAGAACGGTAAGGGTAAGAAGATCTACGTTCTGAAGTACAAGGCTAAGAAGAACGTGAAGAAGAAGATCGGTCAC
>JAGAIH010000079.1 GCA_017626655.1 Clostridia bacterium
CGCCTAATGGATCATGATTCCTTCTTCTTCCCCAGCGCCACGGCGGCGGCGCCTACCAGGAGGACGGCGGCGGAGAGGGTCGCGGACTGGCAGCCCTTCTTTTCGGCCTCGGTGTCGGTCTCGGCGGGAGCCTCGGTGGGAGTCTCCGCGGGGGCGGTGACGGCGGGCTCGGTGGGCTCGGCAGTGGGAGCCTCGGTCTCGGGTTCTCCCGTGGTGTTCTCATGGGTGGAGATGTAGGAGAACTTGAAGCGGGCACCGGGGGCTACGTCACCCGAGAGGTAGAAGTCCAGGATGTCACCCGAGAACTTGGAGTAGTCCCCCTCGTCGTGGACGTTGTCGGTCCAGGCGAAGTTGACGGTGTAGTCGTTCCCTTCCAGCCCCAGGGCGGACTTGGGGATCTCCACCATCATGGTCTTGCCGTCCACCTTGTACTTAACGTCAGCCACCTTTTCGGTATCGTAGCCATTGCCCGTGAACCGCTCCAGCACCAGGGTATCGGCGGAGGCGGCGGACTTATTCACCACGAAGTCAAAGGTCTCCCAACCCTTGTTTTCCTGATCCGAGTCGATGTAGAGGTTCATCCAGAGGCTGTCGGTGTAGGGGGTGATGGTATCAAAGCACTCCACGAAGAACCAGACGGTATTGGCATCGCGGGCGACGCGGGCGCCGATGATGTCGTTTCGGCCCGAGGTCTCGGTGTAGCGGAGGTTGCCGTAGCCCTGGGCATCGCGATCAAAGGTGTTGCCAATGTAGGCGGCGTAGTAGGGCTCGGCGGTAGTCCACTGGTCGGCACCCTTGGAGAGGTCGATGGTCTGGGACAGGGAGGGGGTGGGGATGGGGCTGACGCCCTTATACTTGCGGACGTAGTTGACCAGCAGGTAGTAGTAGTGGTCCTTCAGCTCGCCCTTGGTCATCTCCAGGTCGCGGCTGTACTCGTTATTGAACTGGTCGGGGAAGGCGTTCTCCACCCCGCCCCAGCTCTCGTGACGGCCAGCGGTCCACTCGTTCCAGCCCGTGATGAACAGGACCTGAGGATCCAGCTCCAGAGCGTAGTCGAACTGCTCCGAGAAGCAGTAGCCCATGAGGGAGGCATCGCTTCCCTCCTTGACGAAGCGATCCTTGAAGGCAGAGGTAAAGGAACGGCCGATGATGTCCTCGCCCTTGTTCATGGCGGTGCATTCGTGGGTGATGTAGCTGTGGTTGACGGCCACGCCTACCGTAGTCTGCTCCACGGTCTTATTGCGGAAGCCCTCGGTATTCTTGTAGTAGGGGATCTGGGGGTAGGTAGCCAGCCAGCCCCAGTTGCCGAGCTGTCTGCCCTTGATCTCGTAGGCGGGCTGGCCAGGACGCCAGGTGAAGAAGTCCTTGATCTCCTTGTGGAGGTTGGAGCTTGTGCTGACGTTGTCCTTGTAGCCCATGAGCATGGGCTTACCGTCCCGGTAGAACCAAAGGTTCTGATACTTGCCCGGGCGGAAAATGTCCAGATAGAGCATCTCGATCTGCTCACGGCTTCCGTCGGTGGGACCGAAGGGCAGGAGGAAGGACACCTTGGGAACGTTCACCGCACCGTTCTCCTGGGCATCGTTCCAGGTCTCCATGAGAGGGGTGTAGCTGGACTTCCAGGTATACGCGCCGTTGGTGTTATCGGTGAAGATGGTATCCACCCCCGCATTGGCCAAAAGCTCGGCGTGGCGGCGGAGGACCCAGGGGTCGTTGGTGCGGTAGTAGCCGTAGAGGGGCTCGTTCCAGAAGTAGGCGGTGCCGCCCGTAGGCCAGGCCTCATGGTCATAGTCGCGGATGGCCTCGGGGTACTTCAGAATGAAGTCGTTGACGTTGAGGGGCTGGGTGAAGGCCAGGTCCACGTGTCAGGTCCAGTAGAACATGGCCACGGTCTTGTCCTCCCTGATCCCGCCTACGTCCTCATAGGTCAGAGATTCGCGGCCCAGACCGTCGGTAAAGACCCAGGTATCGGGCATGACCTTGTGGGTGTTGACCGGGTGGTCGGCGGGCATCTCCCACTCGGCGGGCGGGGTGTGCTTGCCGTCGATGGCGTCCTTGATACTCTCCAAGGGCAGGAAGGGCTCCACGGGGGTCTTGGTGAAGGACACCGAGATCTCCCAGGAGGCGGCCTTCTCCACGCCGCTCTCATAGGTATAGGCATGGCTCACGGCGTCGGACATCTGCCAGGCGCCCAGGCGGCCGCCCGAGAACTCGTCGATACAGATGAGGTACTCCCCCGCGGGCTGCTCGTCGAAGGAGAGCATGGCGTGGCCGTTGTCGGGGTGGTTCTCGATCTTGCGGGTGGCCACGGGGGAAGCGGCGCGGGAGGTGTCGAGATCGGTATCCCACTTGTAGAGGGAGAGGGTCAGGCAGACCGTCTTATCACCCCAGGTGGGCATACAGAGGGTAAACTTATTGAAGGGTGCGCCGAATCCCATGCGGATACCGATGGGGGTGCCCTCGGTGAATTGGCGGGCGGTATGGGTCGCCAGCTCGGCGGTGTCAAAGGCCTTGACGGTCACGGCCTTGTCCGAGGCGATATTGTCATCGGCGGCGCAGACCGTGGTCACCGGCGCGGAGAGCGCGCTGACGGCCAGGATCAGAGCGAGGATCATAGCGAAGATGCGATAGGTTTTCTTCATAGGTGCCTCCTTTGGGGTGGTACTTCCCTTTTATTATACCGAATGTTGTTCAGTTTGTCAACGGAAAACACGGATCTTTTCAAAGTTTTGACGAAGTTGAACAAATCGAGATTTTCTCAAAAAACTTTTCAAAAATCCCTTGACAAAACCAGGGCGTTGTGCTATAATATCGTCGTTGTCAAGAACAACACACACCAATGGGGGTATAGCTCAGTTGGGAGAGCGCTTGAATGGCATTCAAGAGGTCAGGGGTTCGACTCCCCTTATCTCCACCATAGTAGAACCAGTCGAACCAAACGGTTTGGCTGGTTTTTCTTTATGTCCCGAAGTCGGCAGCATAGATCAAATGCCAATATGTTGCGGACAAAACCTTCCCCGAAGGCAAACAGAAATCCCGACGGATCTCTTGTAAGATTTCGTCGGGATTATTGTTTTGCGTGTATTTGTAGTAGATTTCGATTTTATCGTCGAACAGGATGATCTTGTCTATGAGGGTGTCGATGAGCATCTGTGGTTCCGCTTTCAACGCATCGAGCAGGA
>JAGAIH010000080.1 GCA_017626655.1 Clostridia bacterium
AACGAGAGGTATAGTCCGTTTTCAGTACACGAAAAAATATTGCTTGTGGATAAAGAAAAAGCCAAGTATTGCTACTTGACTTTCTCGTTGATTATTCCATTTTTCAGCGATAATTTTTCACGTTGACAGCTGCGAGAGCTATGCTACACTGGACCAGGGCGAAAGGCAAAAATCGGGATTCATTTCCGATATAAAAAGAAAGAGCCTCACTAATCCGCCTACCGAAAAAAGTAAGTTCAAATTAGTGAGGCTTGGCTGGGGCACAGGGATTCGAACCCCGGAAATGTCAGAGTCAGAGTCTGATGCCTTACCGCTTGGCGATGCCCCAATATTTTCAACAGACGATATTATAGCAGATTCCTTTGAATTTGTCAAGGGCTTTTTCAAAAAAAGTTTGAAATTTTTTCAAGTTTTTTCCCCCGCAAGCCACCCCCGACCGGAGGGATCGGGGGATCTCGGCTGTGACGTTAGTCTTTCCGCTTCAGGGCCTCTTTAATCAGCTCCTCGCGGGTATTTTTCGCGGGATTATTCCAGACCGCCTCCAGAAGGTCGCATAGAATATCCTGAAGCAGTCTTCCCGGCTTGAAGCCCAGGGAAATGAGGTCGGTTCCGTTGATGTCCAGGTCGGCGATGCGGACGGGTTCGTTTTTTTGGATGGAAATCCTGACCAACTCGGTCAGGGCGTCCAGCTCGGCGGCCTCGGCGTCGGCTCGGGTGTGCGCCCGACGAACGGCCAGGGCGGGGAGGGTGAGGTCCCCTCGGTAGTGCCGCCACTCGCGGGCCTGTCTTGGGGTGGCCTTGACCGGCATGGCGGTGGAGCGGGTGATGGCCAGGATGTCCTTACGGACAGCGTTGGAGAGCCGCAGACCTGCCAGGTTCTCCTCGGTCTTGTCGGAGGCCTGACCCCACAAAAGGCAGGCCATGCGGACCGTGAAATCCGCGGGGAGGGCGGAGAGATCACCCATGCCGTCGGGGGAGATGCCGTGGGGGAGGACATGGGGCAAAAGCCCCGTGTCGGTGAGCAGGCGGATACCCCGCTCGGGCTCGGGGGAGGTGAGGATCTTTTGGAACTCGTCGCTGATCCGCTCCCGGGAGATGCGGGCCAGGCCTTCGGCCCTGCGGCAGATGGCGGCGTAGGTGTTGTCCTCAATGGTAAAGCCCAGCTTGACGGCGAAGCGCACCGCCCGCATAAGGCGGAGGGCATCCTCGGTGAAGCGGGTGTCGGGGTCCCCTACGGCGCGGATGACGCCGTTTGCCAGGTCTTTTTGTCCGCCGAAGAGATCCAGGACGGTAAGGCCATCCCCCTCGGTCATAAAGGCCATGGCATTGACCGTAAAGTCACGGCGGGAGAGGTCGTCCTCAATGCGGCCCGTAAAGGAGACCGCGTCGGGGTGGCGACCGTCGGAGTAGCCGCCCTCGGTGCGGCAGGTGGTGCATTCGATGAGATCGTAGCGCCCCTCGCGGTCGGCGGGATCGCCGCTGTGGGGAACCAGGACGGTGACGGTGCCGTGCTTGAGTCCCGTGGGAATGGTGCGGTAGCCCGCGGCGTGGCAGATGGCCATGGTGTCGTGGGGGACGGTGGTCACAGCCACGTCCCAGTCGTGGGGCTTGACCCCCATGAGGGTATCCCGCACGCATCCGCCCACGGGGAAGGCGCGCTCGCCGCGGGAGGCGAAGAGGGACAGGAGGGGGGCGAGGTAGGCAGGTATGGAGATCACGGTGAGGCTCCTTTCTGATTATTTCAAATTTGGGCTTGTCGGTCTGACGGAAGAGAGTAGAATGGGGAAAGGTGGCTACTCATCCGTCACGCTTCGCGTGCCACCTTCCCTCACAAGGGAAGGCTTTCGTGGTGTGTTTTTCGTTCTCTTAAAACCGAAAACATACTGATATCTAAAGGTTTTATGCCCGACGAGAAACATACTGAATGAGCCTTCCCTTGTGAGGGAAGGTGGCACGCCCGAAGGGCGTGACGGATGAGTAGTCACCGAGAAACATACTGATCTGCTCTGTCAAACAGTTCACTAAACCCCAATTTCAAGCTATCTTCTTCTCCCGCCACATCCTCACGTAGTAGACCCCGATGGACACCAGATTGAAGCACTCGGTCAGAATCCCCGCCACCGATAGGGTGAATACATTGTAGGTGATCCAGAAGGGGGAGATGATCGCCAGCTGGGTGACGCGGATGGTGTTGGCGTTCTTGGTCCACATACAGCCGATGCAGGCGAAATTGGCCACCGTGGGAAGGAGGGCGATGAGACGGCCGGGGTAGGTCAGGATGGCCACCACGGCGGAGACGGCGCAGAGCCCTGCCAACACAAGGGGAGAGAGCAGGGCTTTCTTCTTCTCGGACAGGGCCAGCACCCCGCGGAAGAGGAGGCCGACGGCGTTCTGGGTCATGCCCGCGTAGGCGGCGGCGTCGCCGTTGAGGCCCAGGAAGAGGTAGTGGAGGATGAAGAACAGGCAAGCGCAGACCTGGACCACACACAGGCGGGCGGGCTTCTTGCACTGGAAGGAGATCACGATGAGGGCCATGGCGCAAAGGCCCCAGATCTGGCCCAGAATGAAAAGAGGAGTCATATTGGCCTCCTTGGGGAAATGTTGCCCTCATTATAGCATAAAAAGGGGATCTTGTAAAGGGTAAATGACTGAAATTCTTACCGCCGCATTGACAGACGGGGCGGTTTGTGCTACAATATGGGTGCGGTCGGCATCCGACCGCTTCAACTGTGTCTGATAACCGAACCATACAGAAAAGGAAAAACCAATGAACGCTACCCTTACCCCAACCCTCTACGAAAACCTCACCCTGGACGAGGAGCGCGCCCTCTACGGCATTACCCGCGCCACGGTCAGAAGCTGCCTCTTCGACGGCCCCGCCGACGGGGAGTCCGCCCTGAAGGAGGCCTCGGATATCACCGTCGAGGACTGCGACTTCCGCCTCCGCTACCCCTTCTGGCACGTCCGCGGGGGAAAAGTGGCGGGCTGTACTCTCACCGACACCTGCCGCGCCGCTTTGTGGTACGCCGCCGATATGGCCATTGAAAATACCACCCTGGGGGGCATCAAGGCCCTTCGCGAGTGCGACCGTATGACCCTCGCGGGCTGTGAGATCGACTCCTCCGAGTTCGGCTGGCTCTGCCGCGGGGTGGAGCTGACTAACTGCAAAATGCGGGGCGAGTACCCCTTCTTCATGACCCGCGGGCTTCATCTCAAGGGGGTGGAGCTGAAGGGCAAGTACTCCTTCCAGTACGTGGAGGACTGCACCGTATCCGACTCATACCTCGACACCAAGGACGCCTTCTGGCACGCCAAGAACGTCACGGTCACCGACAGTACCCTCAAGGGGGAGTACCTGGCCTGGTACTCCGAGGGGCTGACCCTGGTCCGTTGCCGCATCGAGGGGACCCAGCCCCTGTGCTACTGCAAGGACCTGACCCTCATCGACTGCGAGATGGTGGGCTGTGACCTCTCCTTTGAGAACAGCGTGGTCACCGCCACCGTGAAGGGCCGCGTGGACAGCATCAAGAGCCCTGCCGCAGGCCGCGTCGAGGCGGACTCGGTGGGGGAGATTGTCTGCGAGCGGGCCCCTGTGGACGGCCATGGGTGCGAGATCGTGGTGAGAAGGGCCGACGAGTGATCCATATTTCACAAACCGAAAACGGCTATCCGTCTTGTGACAGGTGGATGGCCGTTTTCTTGCTTTCTTTCCCCACTTGGGTGTTAAAATGATGGTGAAAATGACTTGAATTCGATCTTAATCCTCCACTACGGCACCACTTTCACCCACCGCCATCCACAAAGTACCTCCTGACCCACTCCCGCCACGCCTCGGGGAGGTTGGGATCGTACAGACAGAGCAGATCAGCGGGGTCAATTTGACTGTTTAGGTCGGCGTCCCCCACTTGACCCATAAAAACACCCGTTTTTTGGAGTTTTACCGCCACCAGGTCTCCACTATTATCCATTCCCAACCACTTTCCTCCCGAAAAACGCATTTTTTCCGAAAAAATCTCCCATCCCGCCCCTTCCTCGGCAGTCTCAAAGCGGGTATCGGTACAGGTATGCCCCGCCGCGCAGGCAAAGCCGTAGTAGCCCAGAGCCTCCATGCCCTCGTCGGAGCGAAGGAGGCGGTTGTGGTTTACCTCGTCGGTCCCCTCGGCGGCGGGGATGGGATCGTCCCGGGTCACGTCCACGTGGTACCAGACGCCGTCCACCCGCACGTGATTCCAGGCGTGATCCATGGCGTCGGACACCACCAGATCAGCCTCCAGCCCCGCCCCCCGACAGAGGGCCAGGAAGGTCAGGGCGTAGGCCTGGCAGATACCTGCCCCATCGCGGAGGAAGGTATAGGCGTCGGCGTTGGGGGATTCGGCGCGGGTGTCGTAGGTATAGCGGTCGGCCAGGCAGTCGTGGAGGTAGAGGACGGTGTCCGCCTCGGTGCGGGGGTGGCTCCCGAAGGTCAGCTCCATCTCGGTCAGGATGGCGGCCAGGGTGTCCCGATAGAATTCGCGGGCGGCGGTGAGGGCGTCTCCCGTCAGGGTGTAGGCGGGGTAGACCTCGGTCACTATGAGGGTAGGGACGCCATCGACCGTGACCTCGGTACAGCGGTAGGACAGGCGGGGAGCCACGTGGAACAGCTCGGGGTGGCCGTGGAGGACGGTGAGGTAAACCCTCCCCAGCTCGGAGACGGGAAGGGATGCCCCTGACAGATCAATGGCCTCACGGCAGGCGGTCAGACCCTCCAGCAGGATGGCGGCGGGATCGGCCTCGGCGGCGTTTACGGCGGCTACGGGCAGGGGGGAGGCCGCCCACCCAAAGAGAAACGCGACCGTCAAAAGCAGAACGGTCGCGTTTTTCAGATATCCTGTTCTTTGGGAATGTAGGCTTCTCACTTGCCCCCCGCCATGGCACGGGCGCGGATCAGAGCCTCGGGGACGAACTCGTTCAGAGCGCGGAGGGTGACGGTATCCCGGCCGTTGAAGCCCGTGACGGTGTCGGCGGCGGTCATGGAGTTGTAGATGGCCTCCTCCACGCACTCGGCCACGGCATTGAAGGCGATCTCCAGCCGTCCGTTGCTCACGGTCTCCACGGTGCGGATGTCCTCGTTCCCCTCGCGGCGGTTGGCGGTGGAAAATCCGATGACCACGTCTCCGCTTCCGTGGCCCACGAAGGAGCCGGTACGGGCTAGGCCCACGGTGGCGCGGCGGAGGATGCGCCCCAGCTGGAGCTCGGAGACGGGGAGGTCGGTGCCCACCACGATCATAATGGAGCCGATATCGTCCTGCCCCGTCATGGCCTTGGCCTTCGCCTCTGCCTCCTCGCGGATCATGTCCACCACGGCTTGCCCCACGGGAAGACCGTCGATCCGCAGGTTCTCCGCGCACCCGAAGTTGGTCTGCACCAGCGCGCCCATGGTGAAGGTGCGCTCCCCGATCTCCATGATACGGGAGGCGGAGCCGATGCCCCCCTTGAGGCCAAAGCAGATGGTGCCCTTGCCCGCGCCCACGTCGCCCTCGGCGAAGTCCTCGCAGGCGGAAGCGATGGCGGCATCCAGGTGGGTCTTATCGGAGGGGCGGTCGTTGTTGGCGGACAGGATGCCGTCGTTGGTCTCCCCCACCACGGGGTTGACGGATCGGCAGGCCTTCCCCTCGGCGGCGCACTGCTCGATGGTGTAGCTCACCAGCGCGTCGTGGATCTTGCCCACGTTCAGGGTTCCCGTCAGGGCGATGGGGGTCTCCAGGGTTCCCAGCTCCTGCACCTGCATGAGGCCCGCGGTCTTGCCGAAGCCGTTGATGACGTGGCAGGCGGCGGTGACGGGGCGGGTGAAGAGGTTGCCCTCGGCGGGGAGGATGACGGTGACCCCCGTCTTCTGGCGGTCGGTGTCGATGGTCGCGTGACCGACGCGGACGCCGGGGACGTCGGTGATCTTATTGAGCTTGCCCGTGGGCAGGTGGCCTACGGTGATGCCGTAGTCGCGGATGCGGGTGGGGTTCATGATAGACCTCCGGTCAGTGAATAATGAAAAATGAAGAATGAATAATGAATAATGGAGGTGCAGATCCTTCGGATCTGTCCATTTGATTGTAATGGAGGAGACCGAGGGTTTTGGGGGACACCTCTTTGCTTTTATCATATCATACGCCGCGGGAAAAGTCAATATTCCCCCGAAAACTTTTGGGGCTGTCGGTTGACAGATGGCACCTCCTATGGTATAATACCACCATGAAAAACTCTGCATCGCAGAGGATACGAAAGGATATCCCTCATGGAAAACTATAAGAATCCCGCCCTCACTCCCGAGGAGCGTGCCGAAGACCTTCTCTCCCGCATGACCCTGCAGGAGAAGATCGGCCAGATCAACATCACCCGCGGCGTGGAGTTCCACGTCAACTCCCTGGCCGACGGTAATACCTGCACCGTGGAGGCCGACGACACCTTCCTGCCTGAGAAGTTTGACGAGTACGTGGGGGACTACGGCATCGGCTACCTCCACGATATCTATTCGGTGCCCGCCGTCAAGAACCGTATGCAGAAGCGGCTGGTGGAGGGTACCCGCCTGGGCATCCCCGCCATCTTTACGGGTGAGGCTCTCCACGGTATCGCCTGGCGCGGGGCCTCCATCTTCCCCGTGCCGCTGACCCTGTCCCAGTCCTTCGACCCCGACCTGGTGCAAGAGGTGGGCGACGGCATCGCCGCCGAGACCCGCGCCCTGGGCCACCAGGAGATCCTGGCCCCCAATCTGGACGTGGCCCGTGACCCCCGCTGGGGGCGGACCGAGGAGACCTTCGGCGAGGACACCTACCTGTCCTCCGAAATGGCGGTGGCCATCATCTCGGGGGAGCAGAAGGGAGACATCTCCCGCCCCGACGCCATCATCACCGAGCCCAAGCACTACTGCGTTCACGGCATCCCCGAGGGAGGACTGAACTGCGCCCCCGCCCGTGTGGGCCGCCGCGAGGTGGAGACCTGCTATCTCCCCGTCTTTGAGGCGGGTATCACGCGAGGCGGCGCCTACAACGTCATGTCCTGCTACAACAGCATCGACGGCGAGGTGGTGGGGGAGAGCCCCTACTACCTCAAGGAAGTCCTCAAGGATCGATTCGGCCTGAAGGGCATCTCCCGCGCCGACTGGGGCGGTGTCCACCGTCTCATGTCCTACCACAAGGTCACCACCTCCGAAAAGGAGTGCGTCCGCCGCTGTCTGGCGGGGGGCCTGGATATGCAGGGCTGCTGTGACTACGACGCCCGCCATTGGGCGAGACTGGTGGAGGAGCTGGTGCTGGAGGGCAAGCTCTCCGAGGCCGATATCGACGAGTCGGTGCGCCGTATCCTGAAGATGAAGTTCGAGCTGGGACTCTTTGAGAACCCCTACTTCGACGAGACCGCCCACGAGTCGGTGCTCCGCTGTGACAAGCACGCCGCGGTCAACCTCCGCGCCGCCGAGGAGGGCATGGTCCTGCTCACCAACAACGGCATCCTGCCTCTGGAGGACAAGTACAGCCGCATCGCGGTCATCGGCCCCTCCTCCGCCGCCCAGAAGATCGGCGGGTATTCCTCGAGGCCCTACGGCTACACCATCCATTCGGTCTACGACGAGCTGAAGGCCCGCTACCCCGAGGCCGAGATCCACCAGTGCGACGGCTGCGCCATCACCCATACAAGCGGGCAGACCACCCAGTACGTGGACGGCCAGCCCCATCTGACCACCGTCCTGGACGCCGACATCGAGGACATGATCGAGCAGGCCGTGGAGATGGCAAAGAACGCCGAGGTGGCCATCCTGGTCTGCGGCGACAACCTGGTCACCAGCGGCGAGGGACACGACCGCTCCCGCCTGGTACTCTGCGGCCGTCAGCGGGAGCTGATTCGCAAGGTGGCCGAGACGGGGACCCCCGTGGTGCTGGTGCTGGAGAACGGCAAGGCCATCGACCTCTCGGCCGAGACCCCCGTCTGCGCCGCCATGGTGGTGGCGGGCTTTGGCGGCGAGTTCGGCGCCAAGGCCATCGTGGAGACTCTGGCGGGGGATATCAACCCCGCGGGCCGTCTCACCGTCTCCTACCCCCGGGACGAGGGCATGATCCCCTGCTACTACAGCCGTCTCCCCGGCGCCTCCTGCGACTACCTGGAGGGCTCCGCCGCCCCCCTGTACCCCTTCGGTCACGGTCTGTCCTACACCGGGTTCGAGTACAGCGACCTGACCATCACCCCTCTGGGCGGCACCGACTGTGAGGTCTCCTTCACCGTCACCAACGCGGGCGACCGCGACGGCGACGAGGTGGTGCAGGTCTACATCAACGACCCCGAATCCTCGGTGGTGACCCCCGAAAAGCTCCTCCGCAGGTTCAAGCGCCTGACCCTTACCGCAGGGGAGTCCCGCCGCGTGACCTTCACTCTGGGCTTTGACGACCTCAAACTCCTGGGACTGGACTGGCAGTGGAAGGTAGAGCCCGGCGAGTTTTGCGTCATGGTAGGCGCGTCCTCGGCGGATATCCGTTTGGAAGGGTCTTTTGAAGTCAAGTAAAACGCCTACCGTCACTGATAACCGAAACCATACGGCCGCTCCCCGCGGATTTATGGGGGTGGCCGTTTTTGCATGGCGCGGTTCCCTTCCCCGGAATTGTTACGAATTTGAAAATTGTTGACCCCCTCTATTGCAATCTTCCTAAATTTATATTACAATAAACAGGGAATGCTTTTGAACATCCAAAGGAGTTACAGATACATGAAAAAGAAATGGGACGTATACGTCTACGGCGACGTCAATATCGACCTGGTGGTCCCCGGTGTGGAGGCCCTGCCCGACATGGGCTCCGAGGTGGACGTACCGACTATGGAGACCTTCGTGGGGGGCGGCGCCGCCCTCTTTACCCTGGGCCTGGCCAAGCTGGGTCTGACCCCCGTGTTCCAGGGGAGCATCGGTAAGGATATGTACGGTGAATACATCCGTAACCTCTTCAAGGAGTTGGGGGTAGATGATTCCCTGCTCCTGGACAGCGACACCAAGAAGACGGGCATCTCCATCAGCTTCACCACCCAAAAGGACCGCTGTTTCCTGACCTACCGCGGCACCAACGAGGGTCTGTCCCTGAAGCACATGGATCTGACCCAGCTCCCCTACGCCAAGCACGTCCACGTGACGGGCTACGAGGGGCTGACCAACCACGACGAGTACCTGGATATACTGAAAAAGATCCACGCCATGGGGGACGTGACGGTCTCCTTTGACGTGGGCTGGGACACCACGGGGGTGTGGTACGAGGGCATCTTCGACCTGCTCCCCATGATCGACGTCCTCTTCATGAACGAAACCGAGTGCCGCCACTACACCCGATGCGAGGACATCGAGGAGGGCGCCCGCAGGCTGTCCGAGAAGGCGGGCATGGCGGTGATCAAGCTGGGCAAGAAGGGCGCTCTGGCCGTCAAGGACGGAGAGGTGTTCAAGGCTCCCACCTACAAGGTCGAGGTCAAGGACACCACGGGTGCGGGGGATTCCTTCAACGCGGGCTTCGTCTACGGCTTTGTCAGCGGCCTGCCCCTGGAGGAGTGCCTCAAGAGAGGCAACGGCTGTGGCTCCCTCTCCGCCACCATGCTGGGCGGAAACACAGGCTTCCCCTTCAAGGATCAGCTGGAGAGCTGGATCCTCACCGCCGAGACCGAAACCGTCTCGGACTGAATCACCGTACCCCATAGTTTTTTCGGAGGATATTACATATGAAAATCGGAGTCATCGGCGGCGCGGGCGTGCGTACCGTCATCTTCATCAACGGCCTGCTCAAGCGCTACAAGAAGCTGAACATCGACGAGGTCGTGTTCTACGATATTGATTTTGAGAAGCTGGCCATCATTGCCAAGCTCTGCCGTCACGTGGTCAAGCGCGAGGGCAAGGATCTGACGGTCCGCGAGGTCTTTGATCCCGTGGAGGCCATCCGCGGCATGGACTACATCGTCACCACCCTCCGCGTGGGGGGCGACCACTCCCGCGTGGTGGACGAGTCGGTGGCCCTTCGTAACGGCGTCATCGGACAGGAGACCACGGGCGTCGGCGGCTTCTCCATGGCCGTCCGCACCATCCCTGTGCTGATGGACTACTGCGAGCTGATCGAGAAGCACGCCCCCGAGGCATGGATCTTCAACTTCACCAACCCCTCGGGTCTGGTCACCCAGGCCCTTCACAGCGCGGGTCACCACCGCATCATCGGCATCTGCGACGCCCCCAGCAGTCTGAAGTACCGTATGTGCGACAAGCTGGGTGTCACCGAGGAGGAGATGTACGTGGAGTTCTTCGGCCTCAACCACCTGTCCTGGGTCAAGAGTGTGCAGGTAAACGGGGAGGAGATCATGGACAAGCTCATCGCCGACGACGACTTCATGTCTTCCATCCACGAGCTGAAGATCTTCGACCGCGAGGTGGTGCGCCAGACGGGCATGATCCCCAATGAGTATCTGTACTACTACTACCACCGCGAAAAGGCTCTCGCCAACATCAACAAATCCGACATGACCCGCGGCATGACCATTGAGAAGGTCAACATCGAAATGATGAAGGAGCTGGGAGCCATGGACATCGACGCCGACCCCGAGGAGGCGCTCCAGATCTTCCTGTACTACATGCAGCTCCGCGAGAACAGCTACATGTCCATCGAGTCGGGCTCCGCCAACCGTCCCATGCTGGAGAAGGGCAATCTGCCTGTTCCCGAGGGCATGGGCTACGCCGGCGTCATGCTGGACTGCATCGAGGGCATGCAGAGCGAGGAGGGCCGCACCCTGGTGCTGAGCGTTCTGAATCAAGGCTCCCTCCCCTTCCTCGCCGATGACGACGTGGTGGAGGTGACCTGCAACGTATCCAAGAACGGCATCGCCCCTGTCAAGCAGGAGACCGTGCCCACCATGTGCGAGCTGTACATCCGCCTCATCAAGCGCTACGAGAGATTGACCGTAGAGGCTGTCCGCGAGGGCAGCGAGGAGAAGGCCATCGAGGCCCTCATGACCCATCCTCTCATCAATTCCTACTCTCTGGCCAAGAAGCTCATCGCCGACTATAACGAGGCCTACGGCGAGAAGATTTTGAAGGGTAACGCCTGATTTCCCACAAACCATCGGAGGTTTCCATCCCATGAATCTGAATTTCCAATTTGACGGCAATATGAGCCGTGAGGTGCTGGAGAGCTACCTGTCCCGCGCCGTGACCGCCAGCTCCCTGTACGAGACCGATACTCTGGAGGACGACCTCCGCGCCATCAAGCGCATGGGGGTCAAGTTCATCGGTCGCGCGTCGGGTATCTGGTATATGCTGGAGGACGACGAGACCCATTTCGCCAAGTCCAAGGCTCTGGCCGACGCCGTCCACGCCCAGGATCCCGAGATCATCCTCCAGGCCTGCGTCTTTGAGATCGTCACCATGCAGATGAACTACGAAAAGATCCCCGCCTACGTCTTCGAGGCCTTCGGTAAGCCCGTGGAGGACCGTTGCTTCAACTGGGACGCCGCCCGTATGCTCTCCGAGAACGGGGACACCGCCTGGAACTCCAACCCCGACCGCGAGCCGGGTAAGATCGGGGATATGCCCGACCTCAACCGCGACGAGGCCCGTATGTGGTTCTACTACCGCGCCACCCGCTACATCGACTGCGGCTATGAGGCTCTTCACATGGGTCAGGTCCACCTCTACACCGCCGAGGACAAGGGCATGAAGAAGACCTACGAGCTCTTCGGTATGATCCGCGACTACGCCGCCAAGCACGCCCGCCGTCATAAGGTCCTGCTGGACGCCCACACCCACGGCGTGAGTGTGAACGGCAAGCTCCTTCTGGACTACCACGCCATGCCCTACACCCGCGCGCCCCTGGAGCATTACGAGGGCCAGCGGCTGGTGCTGGTCCGCGAGGGCTTCAGCGAGGGGGGCGAGAACCCCAACGGCTGGTACGGCGAGCAGATGCCCTACCTCATGGAATACGACAACTGGGGCGGCAAGATGTTCGAGGAGGCCACCGTGGAGGAGGCCATCGCCAACCGCGGCCGCCATCAGGTGGCCCGCTGGCAGTGGTGGGGCTTCGATCAGATCGGTTGGTTCGCCAACCAGTCCCCCGAGGTCCGCGATCACTTCATTGAGTACACCTACCGTTGGACCCAGATCAACAATCCCCACGCCTTCTTCCTCATGCCCTTCCGCCGTATGCTCAGCGACGCCCGCGTGGAGATGGTGCGAGGGGACAACGGGGAGCTGGGGGTGAATCACTACTACCAGATCAACAACAAGTCCGCCGCCTGCCCCATGGGCTTTGGCCAGGAGGACATGATGGCCGCCTGCTGGGCCGACGGCGACCGTCTTCGCGAGGGCTACGCCAACCCCGAGCATCTCATCCGCTACGGCTGCCGCGAGGAGTACGACCCCGAGACGGGCTTCAAGCTCCCCGAGAAGATCGTGGTGTACGGCAGCTTCCAGCCCTTCGTGGGCTGTGAGGA
>JAGAIH010000081.1 GCA_017626655.1 Clostridia bacterium
CCCACCCCCCGCCGGAGGCCGTTCCCCCGCTCCCCTACAAACCCAAATTTGTAACCAAGTCAACCAAACCATTCACATATACCAAACACAGGAGGTACAACCATGAGCAACCTTTACCCCACTCCCCACATCAAGGCTACTCCCGCCGATTTCGCGAAGACCGTGCTGATGCCCGGCGATCCTCTCCGCGCCAAGTTCGTGGCCGAGAATTTTCTGACCGACGCCCGCCTCGTCAACAACGTTCGCGGTATCCAGGGCTACACCGGCACCTACAAGGGTGTCCCCGTATCCGTCATGGCCAGCGGCATGGGTATGCCCTCCATCGGCATCTACTCCTATGAGCTGTACAACTTCTTCGGTGTGGAGAACATCATCCGCATCGGCTCCGCGGGCGGTCTGGCTGATGACATTCAGCTCCGCGACATCATCATCGGTATGGGCGCCTGCACCAACTCGAACTATCAGGATCAGTACGGTCTGGGCGGCAGCTTCGCCCCCATCGCCTCCTTTGATCTGCTCCGCCGCGCCGTCAGCGAGTGCGAGGCCATCGGCGTACGCTACAAGGTGGGGAACCTTCTGTCCTCCGACGTCTTCTACAACGCCAATCCCAATTTCAACGACGGCTGGTACAGGATGGGGGTTCTGGGCGTGGAGATGGAGGCCGCCGCTCTCTACATGAACGCCGCCGCCGCGGGCAAGAACGCCCTGGCCATCTGCACGGTCTCGGATCACATCCTCCGCGGTGAGGCTCTGGACTCCGACGCCAGACAGAACACCTTCACCGATATGATGACCGTCGCTTTAAATGTGGCCATTTCGATGTAAGCCTCTCCATTTCACATTGGAGGTATCCCTATGCCCAAATACGAGGTTCTTTCCGCGGAAATGACCCGGCGGATCCAGTCGGATCGGGACAGCCATACCTTCCCTGACGTAGCCTTTGCCGACAGCGGTGTGATCCGCCGCCGCGATCTGGTCAAGGACAAGGGGAGCGTCTGGCGCCCCACCTTCGTGCATGACATCGACAAGATCATGCACTGTCCCTACTACAACCGCTACACCGACAAGACCCAGGTCTTTTCCCTCTACAAAAACGACGATATCACCCGCCGCTCCCTCCATGTCCAGCTGGTCTCCCGCATCGCCCGCACCATCGGCGCATCTCTGCACCTGAACCTGGATCTCATCGAGGCCATCGCTCTGGGTCACGATATCGGCCATCCCCCCTTCGCCCACACGGGCGAGGCCTACCTGGACGAGCTGTCTTTCAAGCACACGGGGCGGCACTTCTACCACAACATCCACTCGGTCCGGGTGCTGGACAGGATCTTCCCCTACAACATCAGCCTCCAGACCCTCAACGGCATCGCCGCCCACAACGGGGAGCTGGAGTGCGAGGAGTACACCCCCGTACCCCTGAAGAGCTTTGCCGAGTTTGACCGCATCATTGAGAACTGCTACACCGATCCCGCCGCCGTCCAGAGCATGATGCCCTGTACCCTGGAGGGAGCCGTGGTGCGCCTGTCCGACATCATTGCCTACCTGGGCAAGGACCGCCAGGACGCCGCGAGAGCCAAGATGACCGAGGAGTCGGTGTTTACCAACGAGGATATCGGCTCTCTCAACTCCGAGATCATCAACAATCTGGTGGTCAACGTCATTGAGAACAGCTACGGCAAGCCCTATATCAAGCTGGACGCCAAGCATTTCAAGGCCCTCCGCAAGTCCCGCCTGGACAACTACCGCATGATCTACAACTACGCCGCGGGCTTTGCCAAGCTGGACACCACGGTCAAGCCCATGATGGCCGAGATCTACGGTCAGCTTCTGGAGGATCTCAAGGCAGGGCGCAGATCCTCCCCCATCTTCAGCCACCATATCGACTACGTCAACGCCACCTACTACAAGCACGACACCCCCTACGAGCAGAGCGATCCCCACGATATCGTGGTGGATTATATTGCCAGTATGACCGACGATTACTTCATCGAGTTGCATGGGTACTTGTTCCCCGACAGCCCCTTGAAGGTGAAGTATAAGGGGTATTTTGATGAGTGAGGGGTAAAACGGTAAATTGGGGTTTATCGGCGCGTTCTCCCGTTCTCGAGCGAAGCGAGATGACCTTCCCCTTTGGGGAAGGTGGCGCCCGCCTTTAGGCGGGTGACGGATGAGGTGATAACGCTGGCCCATCAAGATGTTTTGACCCATACGA
>JAGAIH010000082.1 GCA_017626655.1 Clostridia bacterium
ATACCAATAGCTTTTCAGGGATAACGACAAGCACGAGCCGAATACCTTCCCCTCGGGGGAAGGGGGACCGCGTAGCGGTGGATGAGGGTCACCCTACCCAATTCCACTCTGTTCCGTCAGACCGATAAACCCAAATTTGAAGCATTTTGCCCCCCGATCGAATTCACATAAAGGAGACACACGGATGCTCACACAGGAAGCCTACAAGCAGTTTTTTGAGTCCCGCGATTTTCAAAAGAAATGGCAAGCCTACAAGGACGCCTTTGGCAAGGATCTGGACGGGCTGTTCGGGGAGAACTACAACGCAAAGGTGAGACTGACCGAAGGGTTGCAGTTACTGTTGGATGGTAAGCTCCACGACGCGTATCACGGTCACATCCGCCATTTTGCGGGCTCCTGTGAGACCAAGACAGACCGCCGTATCTATGAAAGATTGGTAAATCTCTGCTACAACGAAAAAGAAATGGCCACGGTTCGTGCAGGGGATTGGGTCAAACGCTCGTTGGGGGATGATTTCCTCTATGCCCGTGTGGAGAAACGGATAGCCGAGGGAGCCGTTGTCAAGGAGATCTTTACCCGCGGCTTGGTCTATATGAGGGATCAGGTACGGGATCAGCCCTATTTCCGTTTGGAGATCACCGATCTGAAATGCTATCAGCTTCCCTCCCCCGACGAGCTGGCGCGCATCCATGCCTATTTCGCGGAGCATCCCGAAGAAGACGGGCTGACGAGACGAAACACCGAGCGGATGCTGGCCTATCGGGATGCCGCCTTGAAGAGCGGTATGCAAGAGGCCGCCTGGGAGCACAGTCAATTCCACTTCTATCGGCGCACCGCCGACAAGACGGCTTTCGCCCTCAATCTGAAGGACTTTGGCACCCACATCCGTGTGGTATACGGCTTCACGACCATTCCCGACGAAGACTTCTTCCGCGACCACGGGGGAGATGACGACGATATCAAGCTCCGCCACGCCGCTATCATACGGGACGATGAAGACGAAGCCGAGGCCGCCCGCGCCATACAGGCGGTGTATGAGCAGTACCGCCACACGGAAAAGGACGATATCCTCGCGCTGAAAAAGGAGCGGCAGAAGGAGTTTCTGTCCCGCATCCACGCCTACCTCAAGCCCTTGGGCTTTGCCAAGAAGGCTTACAAGTGGACGAGAAAGCTCCCCGATGGCTTTGTGCTGGAATTTGAGGCCCAGAAGTCGGCCTATTCGGACATATATTACTTCAATATCTCGCTGTACCCTGTGGGTCAGCCCTACCCCGCCTGCTTCAGCACGCGGCTGACCACCGACGGAGAGCAGACCCACAACTGGCAGATCCTCACCGACGAGCAATTCCGCGAGATCATGGCAAAAGCCATTGAGACCTACCTCCGTCCCATCCTGCAAACGCCCCGATCCGAGCTGGGCAAGGACTCCCGCATCTGGACGGGGTGCCTCTGTCAGCGGGACAGGTGCGAGGCTTGCTGGGTGGAGAAGAATCTGTGGGAGGCGAAAGAGGAGACGAAATGAATCCTCCTCCGCGCCATCCCCGAAAGGAGACCGCTATGAACCGTCAGAAGACTCTCCCGCGCAAGACCCAATACCGCATCGCCGCCTGGATCCTCGCGGCGGTCTCGGGGTGGCTCATCCTGCTACTGGTGGAGTCCGCGCTGAATATCCCTCTGCTCCATGCCACCCACGAGGACCTTCCCCGTCGGGAGTACACCTTTGTTTCTATGCGGGTAAACAAGGATCCCGAGGACGGCAGGCGTACCTATCTTATGACCGTGGAGGAAGAGGACCTGCCTCTGCGAATCCCCGATCTGATGGACTCGCCGCAGCTGCGCTCTCGGCTAGAGGCCTTTGAGGCGGGGGACCGATTCTACTGCTACGTTGACAAGAATTCCGCTTCTCTGGAGGCGGTGGAGATGGGGGTCTACACCTACGTTGCTTTTTACACCTTGGAAGAGTATCAGGCCGAGCTTGCCGTGAGTCTTTACTCGCTTTTGGCCATCGGCGGGGTGATACTGGTGATCTCGGTGGGGGCCTCGGTCCGGTGCTTTGTGAAGGCGAGGAGATGCGGGCGGGAGATGCCTGTAGCCGTGAATGATCCCATCTCCTGATAAAATAGAAAACGATATGCCCTTCGGGCGTGAGATGCCCGTTGGGCGCGATATGCCTGCGGCGCGATATGCCCTGCGGGCGTGATAGAAAGGATAACATATGCTCCCCTGCCCTTACGCAAAAAAATGCGGAGGCTGCTCCCTCCAGAACCTCCCCTATGAAGAACAGCTCCACTTGAAGCAGGCCAAGCTCATCAAGCTCCTTGGCCGTTTTGGCCGTGTGGAGGAGATCATCGGTATGGAGGATCCTACCCATTACCGCAATAAGATCCAGGCGGCCTTCCGATCCAAGAGCGGCAAGGTGGTGTCGGGCGTGTATCAGTCTGCCTCCCGCCGCATCGTGGAGGTGGAGTCCTGCATGCTGGAGGACGAGTGCGCCGCGCCCATTTTAGCCACCATCCGCAAGCTCTGCGCTTCCATGAAGATCCGCCCCTATGACCTGGAGTCGGGCCAGGGCTTTCTGCGGCACGTCCTGATCCGCAAGGGATTTGTCAGCGGTGAGATCATGGTGGTGCTGGTGACCACAAAGGGCGAGTTCCGCTCGGAGCGATCCTTTGTCAATGAGCTTTTGCGCCGCCATCCCGAGATCACCACGGTGGTGCGGAATATCAACCCCACCGATACCTCCCTGTTTCTGGGGGGCGAGAGCCACGTCCTGCATGGGGAGGGGTACATCACCGACCGTCTGTGCGGTCTGGAGTTCCGCATCAGCCCCCGCTCCTTCTATCAGGTCAATCCCATCCAGACCGAGGTCCTGTACGGCAAGGCCAAGGAGTTCGCGGATCTGACGGGCCAGGAGACGGTGATCGACGCCTACTGCGGCACGGGGACCATCGGGCTGACCGTGGCCTCGGGGGCAAAGGAAGTCATTGGCGTTGAGGTGAACAAGGATGCGGTCGCGGATGCCGTCGAGAACGCGGGGCGCAACGGAGTGGCCAACGCCGTCTTCCACGCCGCCGACGCGGGGGAGTTCATGGAGGCTATGGCCGCCAAGGGTCAGACCGCTGACGTGGTCATCACCGACCCGCCCAGAGCGGGGTGCAGCGGGAAGTTTTTGCACAGTCTTATTAAGCTGGCTCCCAAGAGGATCGTGTATGTGTCCTGCAACCCCGAGACGTTGGCGCGGGATCTGTATACCTTGAGCAAGGGCGGGTATAAGGTGAGGAAGATACAGCCGGTGGATATGTTTCCGTTTACCTCTCATGCCGAGGTGGTCGTGGGGTTGGAGAGGAAAATATGAGTTTACCTGAACGAAAGAACCATCGTTTAAGACCATATGATTACGGAAAAAGCGGCTACTATTTCATTACGATCTGTACAAACAACCGCTTGCCGCTTCTATCTGTAATTACCTCACGGGAACAAAACGCCCCTTCGGTTTCCTCTACCCCCATTGTAGGGAGCGGTGCCCTCACCGCTCCGCAACCTTTGGTCACACTTACAGCTTTGGGTGAGACGGTACTTGATAGTTGGAACAAAATTGAAACCATGAATGAAAATATTGCAATTGATAAGTATCTTTTCATGCCCGACCATATTCACGGCATTATTCGTATAGATAACCCCGAAAAGATCCAACACCCAAAAGAGAATTTTGACTTTCAAGTGGCGGAGCGGTGGGGGCACCGCTCCCTACCGGGGGTTATCCGAGATTTCAAATCCGTGACCACCCGACAATACAGATCCATGTTTCATGTGAATGAATCGTTGTGGCAGTCCTCTTATTATGACACAGTGATCCGTACACGAGAACAGTATATCGATATATGGAACTATATCGAGAACAATCCCCAAAAATGGTTATTTGAACACAGTTAATAGCGTGAAGAAAGGAACCGCCAATGTCCAAGAAATCCCGTGCCTGTACCAAGGCGCGACAAGCGGAAAAGCAGACCGCCAGCGATCTGGAATTGAAGAAAGCACACATTCGTGACGCCTCCTCCGAGCAGGTGGTTTATTTGCTCCTGTGGGGAGCGCTTACCGCCGTATGCCTGGCGGTCCCCGTGTTTTTTCAGCCGGCCTCGGTTCCCCTTTGGTTTCTCCCCGCTGTACCGGCTATTCTGACCGCCATATGGGCGGTGCGGGCGATCCGTTTGCGTCGGGTTGCAAGGCTGTACGAGGGCATTTCCCATGCCGGCGAGGAGACCGTGTCGTTTCGCTGCCGCAAGGTGGATTTCTATGAGCGGCAGATCTCCAAGTGGAACTCGATCCTGTTCTGCATCGCCTTTTACGCCGAGGACGGACGGGTATTTTACTACGTTTACGCCTATCGGGAGGGGCTTTCACCCATTGCGGTCAAGGCAATTCGAAAACAGTATACGGGTGCCGACGTGGAATTTTTGTGCTACCGCGGTACTACGGCCGTAAAAGAATTTGATCCCTACCAACTCATTCTCACATAGAAAGGAACCCACCATGAACATCCTCTTCATCGGCAACAGCTACACCTACTTCTCCGACCTCCCCACCCTTTTCGCCGACCTTTGCCGCGCAAACGGTCACGACGTCCGCGTGGACTCGGTGACGGCGGGCGGGCGCAGGCTCCACGAGTGCCTGACCGAGTTCTGCGATGATCTGAACGTCGAGGACCCTCTGGGCAAGCGGATCGCCGAGCTTGTGGAGGAGGTGGAGTACGACGTGCTGATCCTCCAGGAGCAGTCCTGCCTTCCCTACCACGATCCCCAGCGGTTCTTCGCGGGCGCGGTGGGGCTTGCCACCGTCATCGGGGCGTGGCGCACCGTCTTCTACGCCACCTGGGGCCGTATGGACGGCAGTGCGGACCTGGACTACTTCGGCAGGACCCGCGAGTCCATGACAGAGGGGCTCCACGACGCCTACTGCCACGCCGCCGCCCTGGTCCACGGTGAGGTGTCCCCCGTGGGTCTGTGCTTCGCCAAGGCGGTGGAGACCACCCCCGAGATCGACCTGTACGATCCCGACAAGTCCCATCCCTCCTACGCGGGTAGTTGTGTGACGGCTCTGTCCCACTACAAGACCGTGTTTGGGGAGATGCCTGCGGATCTATCCACTCTGAAGCTGGACGACGCGGTGGCGGCGAAGCTGGTGGCTATCGTGGACGAGGTGGTACAGGTGGAGGACGGGGAGTAATGGCGGTTTTGTACCGCGAGGAGCTGTGCCGTCTTCTGGCCTTGGAGTACAACTGTGAGTCCGCAGATTTTAGCCGCGGGGAGAACATTCTGACCGCCTCCCTGCTCCGCGAGGGGCGGCGGGTGTATGGCGCGGAGCCGTATTTCTTCCACATGGTCACCATGGGAGGAAACGCCGTCATCACGGGGGACGAGAGCCTGCATCCTTTTCTGCGCTCCTTCATGGCTGAACGAACGGGACATTGGCTCTTCGAGCTGCCCAATCTGCTTCCCCTGGAAGGGGAGCTGAATCGGTTTGGGTACACCTTATCCCAGACCCATCATATGTTTTTGCCCCGTGTTTCGGGGACGCCTGCCTCGCTTTTGGCGGCGCGGGATGACGTGGAGATCCGCTGGTTCGAGGGGGAAGATATCCTTCCCTTTTACGGCGATCCGCGACTTCCCAACGCCATCTGCTCCGAGCCGAATCCCGACCGCCCCGATCGGGTGGTAGTCTGCGCCTATAACGGCGGGGAGCTTGTAGGCATGGCGGGGGCCTCCGAGGACGCGCCCGGGTGGATGCAGATCGGCATTGATATTCTGCCCGCCTACCGCTCGCGGAGGCTGGGGAGCCATCTGGTGGCTCTGCTCAAGGAGCGGATCACCGGGATGGGGGCCATTCCCTTTTACGGGACCAGCGTGTCCAACTACCATTCCTGGAATATCGCGCTGAACTGCGGGTTCGCGCCCGCTTGGGTGGAGGTTGGGTGTCACGCATTATAACCCAAAGGAGACTACATGGGAATTGTTTTTGAATCCAGTACACCGATTGAATTCCGTATGAGAAAAGCCCTCACGAAGGAGGGCATTCCATTTACGGAGCAGTATCGCATCAATACGGGTGAAAAATTCAGTGAAGTCAAATATGTGGCAGATTTTTTCGTTCAAAACGATAACATAAGACTTTTGATCGAGTGTGACGGCTTTACTTATCATCACGGAAAGGGCAAGCAACAACGAGAACGGGACGCGTGGCTGAACTGCAAAGGATACCGGGTACTTCATTTTTCAACCAATGATATCAAATACCGCATGGACGATGTGATCGCTTGTATTAAGCTCAATCTACTCTCTCAAGTGACTGTTCCTTTCGCCCCCTCCAAAGCCAGAGAAAAACATTCAATTCCGCCTGCCCGCAAGGAAGACCACCGCTATGATGTCATTCTGTACTGCTATTACCGACAGATATGGAATAGTATTTACGTCGTGTACGTGTATAAGGATGTTTCCAAAAATATCATAAGTGACCAGAGAATCAAAGTATGTCATGACGTCCCCCATGAGCAAATGGCCTCAGCCGCCTTGTTTTTGGCGCTGTCTGACTTGAAAAGGCCTGTTTCCGTCAAGATTTCGTTCAACGGACACGTACACAACGAATTCGCGGAAAGGATCAAAACCATCCGGACCCAGTTATCCCACTACCCCACCGACAATATGGCATTACAGGCAAGCTCATTCTTTCTGGCGTATGCCAATCTGGAAGCATATCCCCGAGGATTCGGACCGGACGATGTGATGAAGGTTCTATCTCTGAAGAAAAAATGTCTTCAGGTCACAAATACTGATTCCGCCCAAAGATCTTCGGATTTTTCACATTACGAATATTCAGAAATAATCAAAAAAAGCGAATAGGAATAAACATCATGAAGCTTTCCATGGAAACCTACGGTCTGCGCCGCCGCTACGGCGACTTTGAGGCCGCCCGACTCATCCGCGAGGCGGGGTTTGACTGTGTGGACTATTCCTGCTACTACTGGAAGGAGCAGGCCCATGCTTTGGAGGACGGCTACCGCGAGTACGCCCGCGCCCTCCGCACCCATTTGGACGGGCTGGGGCTTGTCTGCAACCAATCCCATGCCCCCTTTGACACGAAGTACGGTCAGCCCTTTGAGCTGTCCTGCGGCACCTTCCGCAATGTGACACGGGCGATAGAGGTGGCTTCTATCCTGGGTGCGGAGCAGATCGTGGTGCATAGCATTGCTATGCCCAAGGAGCTGACCGAGGACACTGAGGCGACCCATGCCTACGCTATGGAATACTACCACGCCCTGCTTCCCTTTGCCGAGGAGTTCGGTATCCGCATCGCGGTAGAGAATCTCTTCGTGCGGCACAAGGAGAAATTTGTATACTCCGGACGCTTGAACCGTCCCGACACCCTGTCCCGCGTGGTGCGGGAGCTGGATTCGCCGTGGGCCACGGCCTGTCTGGATATGGGTCACGCCGCTATGGTGGGGTATGAGCCCGAGAACTTTGTCCGCGGGATGGACAAGGGCCTTCTGGGTGCCGTTCATTTTCAGGACGGGGACTACATCGAGGATTGGCACACTTTGCCCTACTTAGGGCAGTACCATTGGGCAGAGATCATGAAGGCTCTGGCCGAGACGGGATACAGGGGGGATCTGACCTTTGAGATCTACAAGTACTATCAGAATCTGCCCGATGAGGCGATTCCCCACGCGCTGAAGATGGCGGAAGCTGTGGGGCGGGGGTTGATTGGGGTATTTGAGGGTAGTTTGTAAATTGCAGTTTACAGGTCTGTGGTCTGACGGAAGAGGCGGTAACACGATCCACCCTCATCCGCCTCCCGCCGCAGGAGCTGGTCAGCACCTTCCCCCGCGGGGAAGGCAAGATTTTTTATGTTTTCTGTTATCTAAAAACTTATATATATTAGTATGTTTTAGATTCTTGGAGAACGAGGAACACACCGACTTCTTGCCTTCCCCTGGGGGAAGGTGGCACACCGCAGGTGTGACGGATGAGGGTCACCCTACCCGATTCCACCCTGCTCCGTCAGACCGCCAAACCCAAATTTGAAAGGAGTCAACCATGTACGCAGATACCTCCATCCGCCTCCAAGCCCACAAGGGCGATTCCGTAAATGCCCCCGAAAACACCATGGCAGCCTTCCGTCCGGCCTGTGACGAGGGGTTTGAATTCATCGAGCTGGATCCCAAGTTTACCGCCGACGGGGTCTGCGTACTGATCCACGATTGGACGGTGAACCGCACGGGGCGGACAAAGAGCGGCGAGGCTCTGCCTTCTGACACGCGGGTGGATGCTCTCACTTTGGCCGAATTGCGGGAGCTGGACTTCGGGGTATGGTTCTCCGAGGAGTTTCGCGGTGAGACCGTCCCCACCTTCGAGGAGGCCATCCCCTACATTCTGTCCCGCGGGGTGTCTGTAAAGGTGGACAACGTGTGGGAGCGGTTTACCCCCGATCAGCAGGAGATCCTGTTCGGTCTTGTCCGCAGGATCGGTGCCTGTCACCCCGAAACGGGGGCGAGGATCGGCATGACCTGCGCGCGGATGGAGAACGTGGCGCGGGTGGCGAAGGAGCTGCCCGAGGCGGCCATTCATTACGACGGGCTTGTGGACGACGCCGCGCTGGCGGCTCTGGATGAGTCCGCCGCGGGGCGGGAGCTGTATATCTGGTTGCGATTCCACAATGCCAAGACGGCGTGGAACAAAAATCCTCCCGTGGATGCCGCGTATGCCGAGAAGGTCAAGGCGCATGGGCGGCTGGGGATATGGCTGATCGACGATCCCGCGGAGATGCCCGCGGTGAGGGAGTTTGCGCCCTTCGTGGTGGAGACCAACGGCGGGGTGAGACCGAGTTAAAGATACAAAGATACGCGCCGAGCAAGCTCGGCCGATACGAGATACAAGATATGAAAAGAACATTACTGAACATTGATCCTTTGGAGTTTCCCGCCGAGTACCGTCCACTACTTTCGGGCGCGGCGGTCTACGACAGCTCCTGCTCGCGCCAAGCGCGGGTGTATTTCATTGACCGCGACGGGGGGTACTATCTCAAGACCCAACCCGTGGCGGTGGGGTCTCTGCGGCTTGAGGCCGAGAAGGGCCGCTTTTTCCATGAGAAGGGGCTGGGCGCGGAGGTGCTTTCCTACGCCACCGAGGGGGAGGCTGATTGGCTTCTGACCCGCCGTGTGGCGGGGGAGGACTGCACTCATGCCGCGTATCTGTCCCAGCCCGAGCGGCTTGTTGATCTGTGGGCGGAGATTTTACGGGGGCTTCACGATCTGCCCGTGGAGGGCTGTCCCGCGCCCGACTATTTGGGCAAATATCTGGCCCTGGTGGAGAGGAACTTTCGAACGGGCAACTACGACAAGAGCCAATTCCCCGACAGCTTCGGGTACACCTGCGCCGAGGAGGCGTGGGCGGTCCTCTCCGAGGGCAAGCACCTTTTGAAGGCCGATACTCTGATCCACGGGGACTACTGTCTCCCCAACGTCCTTTTGGACGGGTGGAAGTTCTCGGGGTTCATTGACCTGGGGAACAGCGGTGTGGCGGATCGGCACATCGATCTGTTCTGGGGTGCTTGGACGCTGGGGTTCAATCTGCACACCGATATGTACCGCGGGCGGTTCTTCGATGCCTACGGGCGGGATCGGGTGGATGAGGACTTGATCCGCGTGGTGGCGGCGGCGGAAGTGTTTGGGTGAATGCGAAATGCAAAATGCGAAATCAAGAACGGGTACAGTGAGACCACAGGAGGCTTGATATGAATACGAAAAAGAGAATCTTTTCGATTCTGTTACTGACCCTATCTCTGCTTGGGCTTGCCATTATGTCCTTTATGCTGATCTGGGCGATTACCGATTGCGTAGACATTCTTACGTCAGATAACACGACCGATGAGGACATGACTCCCACCACAGCGCTCATTTCAACCATTTTGGGCAGTGCCATGTGGTTCCTATCTCTGCTGATGGTGAATTGGGGCGGTTGTCTCATTTGGGTGGAGGATGGCATTCTGTACCGCCGAGGGCTTCTGTTCGGTCTCAAGCGTTCTTGCGCCGTAGAGGACATCCTGCGCGTGCGTGTGGTTCCCACCCCACGCAAAAACCCCGATTTGATCTACATCATTGAGAAGAATCCCGGAAAATTCCATCAGAACATATCGAAAAAGAGCTATGTCTGCTTAGAGGACACTCCCGAGAATCGAGCTTTCATCGAGTCCTTTTGCAATAAAAAGATCAAGCGTAAAAAGATCATTTGATACCGGTACACCCGCGAGGAGACCGCCGAGATGCTGGATAAGATCAAGGCAGACCGTCCCGACGGGTGTGAGGTGCTGATCCGCTTGGTGGCGGCGGCGGAAGTGTTTGGGTGAATGCAAAATGCGAAATGCAAAATCAAGAACGATATAACGAAAACCATGAAGAAGACAAAATCCTTATTCATCCCTTGCGCCAAAAAGCGCAAAGGCTCTACCGCCTACTACGAATTTCAATACTGCAAGGATGACCTGACCGTGGAGCAAGCGGTCAAGTCGGACGCATGGACATACTGGGCGGCGGACTCCCTGCTGGTCCATATGGACGGGGAGCATGAGTTATTTCACAGTTACATCAAGCCGTATATATCCGCACCCCACGCGCCGAACGGGAGTCGGGTGTACTTCTACGCGGGAGTCAACTACTACACCCGCGAGGAGACCGCCGTGATGCTGGAGCGGATCAAGGCTGACCGCCCCGTAGGGGCTGACGCGCTGATCCCGTGGCTGGAGCGGGCGGCGGGGGAGTTCTTCGGGTTCTATATACTGGGGATCTGAAGCTCTTGCCGCAAAGGAGAAAAACATGAAAAAGGAAAAGAATTACGTTCCCCTCCCCGAGGGGTGCGAGGCCTTTCGCGGGTCATGGCTATTGGGGTTGACGGTGACATTCGGGGAGATCGCGCTGGTCTTTCTGGGTATATTCATTCCCGTTTCGATCTGCGCCGCTCTGAAAGATCATGACCCGTCCTTCTGTGCGTTCATTCTTCTTGTCGCCGTCCTATTACTGATGGCCTATGGTACCTGCGCCGCCCTCGTCCTTCTCTTCTCCCACACCCTCGGCAAGCCCCGCATGGGGATCCTGGACGGACAGATCTATCTGACCGACCGAAAGCGTTCCATCCCCATAGAGAGGATCGTCTCGATGGATCTGTATCTCGGTTATCAGGGGCGTTCCACGTCGCAACCGCCTCGTTTGACGATCTCCCTCCCCTATGACGATACCTTCGAGATCACCCGCCCCTCCATCCGCTTTCTCCGCATCCTGCGCGGATCGCTTCCTCAGGTGAGATTCACCGTGGATTGGAAGCACCGTATATGGTGGAGCGGCGGTATTGGCCTTGTCGGCGGCGTGATCTTGGGGATCGTGATTCTTTGCCTATGACTTTTTACCCCCATAAGGAGCCTATATGACCAATTGGAAACAAATACAAATCACCACCCCCCGCCTCATCCTGCGCCCGTGGGCGGAGTCCGATGCCGAGGCCTTATACCGCTTCGCCCAGGACCCTTTGGTGGGTCCCCCTGCGGGCTGGCCGCCTCACACGTCGGTGGAGAACAGCCGCGAGATCATCCGCGGGGTGCTGTCGGCGCGGGAGACCTATGCCATGGTGTTGCGCTACGATACCGCCGACTCGGTGAGCGGGGCGGTCATCTCCGCGGGGACCCCCGTGGGAAGCGTGGGCATCATGTTCAAGGGGTGCGGCTCCTATCCCCATATGACCAACACCGAGGCCGAGATCGGCTACTGGGTGGCCCTCCCTCTGTGGGGGCGGGGGCTGGTTCCCGAGGCGGTGAAGGCCTTGCAGGCGCGGTGCTTTGGGGAACTGGGCCTTGACGGGCTTTGGTGCGGGTACTACGAGGGGAACGAAAAATCCCGTCGGGTACAGGAAAAATGCGGGTTTGTTCCCCGATGCGACATGGTCATCCCGCCCCATCCTCTCAACGGCGCGACCAAGGAGTTTTTCACCTATCTGTCCCGCGAGGCATGGGAGATCATGCAAGAGCCTGTGACCCATGAGATGAGCCTGCGGGAGGCACCCTTTCGCGCGGTGGCCTCAGGGCGCAAGGTAATCGAGATGCGGTTATTTGACCCCAAGCGGCAGGTGTTGCGGGTGGGGGATGAAATCAAGTTTTCCCTTTTGGGAGACGGTGAGAGCGTGACCGCCCTTGTGGCGGGGATCCATTACTTCCCTTCCTTCGCGGCGTTGTATGAGGCCATGATCCCCCGGGTGGGGGCGGTGGGCTTGGGGTATTCGGACGGGGATATGCCGGATCCCGCCGATATGCTGGAGTACTATTCCGAGGACGCCATTACCCGCTTCGGGGTGGTGGGGATCGAGATCGGGATACGAAGGTAATCCGAGGCTCTCCATTGTTTGAAGTCCATTCATTTGGCGGTCGTATGCTGCTTCAAATTGGGGTTTGTAGAGGCGCCGATCGCGTTCATTAGCCTTCCCCAGCGGGGAAGGTGGCACCCGCTTTAGCGGGTGACGGATGAGGAGAGCGGATGAAGATCAGCCTTTCGGGTGTACAATAACCGTTCTACAACATACCGGCATATACGATACAAAAAGGTTGATACTATTAGATTCTCTGGGTTTTCATATACCCGGAAAGCTGTAGGAAAGTTGGTTATACACCCGATACGCTGATCTACAAATGCTCGCCGAGCTTGCTCGGTCTCATCACACCGCTTCGCGGTCCCCCTTCCCCGCTGGGGAAGGCAAAGAAACGCACCGCTAAACCCAAATTTGAAAGGAATCCATATATGAACGACACCGAAAAGCATTCACCCGCAACGAAAAACGAGGAAGCCAACCGCGAGACCGAGCAGGTGCTGGAGACCATTGACCGCTCGGCCTCGGTGGCGGTCAAAAACGGGGAGGAGACCATCTACTGCCTGTCGGTCATCGGCCAGATCGAGGGGCATTACGTCCTCCCCGAGGGGCAGAAGGCCACCAAATACGAGCAGCTGATCCCCCTCCTGGTCTCGGTGGAGGAGAACAGCGACTACGACGGGCTTCTGGTGATCCTCAACACCATGGGTGGGGACGTGGAGGCGGGGCTGGCTTTGGCCGAGCTGATTGCGTCCATGAAAAAGCCCACAGTGACCCTGGTGCTGGGGGGAAGCCACTCCATCGGGGTGCCCTTGGCGGTGGCGGGCAAGCGGTCCTTCATCGTTCCCTCGGCCACCATGACCATCCACCCCGTCCGCATCAGCGGCACCGTCATCGGTGCTCCCCAGACCTATCGGTATTTTCACGATATGCAGGATCGGATCCTCACCTTCGTGGCCGCCCACAGCCGTGCAGACAAGGAGGCTCTGCGCGCCCTCATGATGAAGCCCGACGAGATCGCCAACGATATCGGGAGCATCCTGGACGGGGAAGAGGCGGTGAGGCTGGGGCTGATCGACGAGGTCGGGGGGCTGGATAAGGCATTGGGGTGTCTGAAAGGAATGATCGAAAAGCAGATAAAAGATACAAAGATACAAGATGAAAGTTGGAAAGTTGTATAATAAAAGTGGACAAACCGAGAAGTTAATGGTATAATTAACTTGGAAAGGGGTGAGTCCATGAGAAGAACGTACAGCAGAGACTTCAAGATCAA
>JAGAIH010000083.1 GCA_017626655.1 Clostridia bacterium
ATACCAATAGCTTTTCAGGGATAACGACAAGCACGAGCCGAATACCTTCCCCTCGGGGGAAGGGGGACCGCGTAGCGGTGGATGAGGGTCACCCTACCCAATTCCACTCTGTTCCGTCAGACCGATAAACCCAAATTTGAAAAACTTCTCCCTCCCCTGCATAATCCCCCCGCAAGTAGCAGAAAATAGTCTCGTACCGATGGGAAGCACCCCTTCCCAAGTCAAGGGAACAAAGGAGACGAATATGTCCAACGAAACCGAATTCAGCCGCAAGATGAAGAAGCTGGTGAGCAACCGCGCCGTCATCGTCACCGCCGTGACCCTTCTGGTGGTCGCGGGTGTGATCGTCGCCGCCACCGTGTCCGCCAACCGCGCCAAGAAGCCTCTTCCCGAGGATCCCGCCGTCAGCGGTACCTCTGCCCCCACCGACACCCAGTCCGCTCCTTCGGGCGGGGACGTCACCCTCCCCACCTACAACGGCGGCGAGACCCAGCCCGTAGGCGCTGACCCCGACGAGCCCAAAGCACCCCTGGAGCTGCCCGTCAGCGGTAAGCTCTTCAAGGGCCACGACGCCACCATCCAGGTCTACTCCAACACCATGGGTGATTACCGTGTCCACCTGGGCGTGGATATCGCCACCGCTCCCGAGGCCCCTGTCTGCGCTGCTGCGGACGGCAAGGTGGAAAAGGTCTGGGAGGACTCCATGATGGGTACCTGCGTGGCCGTCGCCCATAAGGACGACACCGTCAGCATCTACAAGAACCTGGCCAAGGATCTGGCCGAGGACATTGCCGTGGGCGCGACGGTCAAGCAGGGCCAGCAGCTGGGTACCGTCGGTGATACCGCCGTGGTGGAGATGGCCGACGAGCCTCACCTCCACTTCGAGGTCACGGTCAAGGGCCTTTCGGTGGACCCCCTGGACTATTTCAGTCAGGAATCCGTAAACGCCCTGTCCGAGGACACAGCCTATGAGAGCGGCGCCACCGAGACCGATACGTCCAAGACCCCCGCCGAGTCCGAGACCCGCACCGACGGTAAGTAAAGAAAAAACGCCTCTCTCAGCACTTGAGGGAGGCGTTTTTTACAAAAACGAAACAATACAAAAGCACGTCCGTGATAACCCTTCGCGCGCGCTGTATCATAAGGTTGATACTCCGCAAAGGAGCCATGACAGATGTGCTTAGTGGAAAGGAAGGCAGAGATTGGGGACTCTACCTTGACGCCTCTTTATTATACTACAAACCGCCTCATTTGTAAATATCCAAAATGCACAAATGCAAGAGCGAAAATTTTTTCTGACGAAGAACACGGCGTGAGATGATATTGTAAACCCATTTCACCGAACGGTCATGTGATGAGAAGGGAAGTGATCCTGCCACGGAGTGTTGTAAAAAAGAAAAACTTTTTTCAAAAAAGCCCTTGACAAATCTCCCCGAATGTGCTATAATAACCGAGTCGCAAGACAAGCGGTGTTAGCTCAGCTGGATAGAGTGCCTGGCTACGAACCAGTAGGTCGAGGGTTCGAGTCCCCCGTGCCGCGCCACAAAAAAGCCCCCACTTCGGTGGGGGCTTTTTTGTGCGCGTGATGTGCGGGAGGACGAGAA
>JAGAIH010000084.1 GCA_017626655.1 Clostridia bacterium
ACGCATTGACCTTCCCCTCGGGGGAAGGGGGACCGCGATAGCGGTGGATGAGGGTCACCCAAAAACATACTGATCTGTTCCGTCAAACAGTTCGATAAACCCCAATTTGAAGTACGACCAAATAGCTATCACGTATCTTATATCAGAAAAGGCACCGCCCAAGCCATAGGCGGCGCCTTTTCTGTTTTGCTGAAATTATGAATCCTCAAAGGGCTCCGGCAAAATGATCTGCACCCCGAACATCCCGAACTCCTCGAAATAGTCGATCATGCCGTGGTAGTCGGCCACGATGCGCTCCACGATGCGGTGCCCCAGGCCGTGGGCGTCCCCCTTGGGCTTGGTGGAGCGCAGATGGGGATTGGTGGCCAGCACCGACTGACCCACCGTGTTCTTGCAGATGATGATGCGGTTGTCGTTCTGCCTGGTGAACAGGAGCTCGATGCGCTTCTCGGGAAGTCCCTCCACCGCCTCCACGGCGTTGTCCAGGATGTTGCCGATCAGACAGGCCAGATCCGCGTCCCGAATGTCCGACAGATCCCCCACCGCACCCGACACGATGACCTTGGTGTCCTTCAGGGCGCAGAGCTTAGAGTTGATGAGGTAATCCAAAGTAGGATTGTCCGAACGGATCAGCTTGCCCATCTGCCCCACCTGGGGGATGAGATCCTCCACGTACTCGCGGCATTCCTCGGCCTTGCCTCGGTCCAGATACCCCGCCATGACGGTCAGATGCTGCTTCATGTCGTGCTGGACCTTGCGGACGTTCTCCCAGACCGCTGCGGCGTTCTTGTGCCGCTCCTCCTCGAAGGCCATCTTCTCCTCGAGCAGCTTCAGCTCGTAGCGGCTCCGTTGAAGCCGCTGGATCTGCACCAGCAGGACGTACAGAAAGACGTTGATGAGGATAAAGGCCCCCACGATGATCAACAGAGGAGCCTGATAGGCCGCCTCGGTGGAGATGGCCACCGTCATGGCCGCCCCCAGACCCAGAATGGTGGTCAAGGACAGGGCGAAAGTCAAAATCCCGTTGCGGATGTCCATCCCCTCCTCGGCGCGGAAGACGTGGAGGATGAGCATGAGGATGGCGAAGAGGGAGGTCTTGTGGAGCAGGATGTAGATGTAACGGCTGATGCCCACCGACCCCTGCATGAGGGAATCCAGATCCGCCACGAACAGGGACAGGATCATGTAGATCAGACTGGACAACAGGATGAAGACGATCTCGTACACGCAGGGCGCCACCAGCGCGGGGAAAATCCTCTTGCGGCTCTTGAAGGCACCCGATACCCACAGGGAAAAGACCATCGACAGGAGCAGAACAATCACCGAAATGACGGTGTAGAACCCGGGGACCAGGAAGTCCCCCGCCAGAACGATACCGTAGTAGACCAGCACCGTGGGGATGCTCCACTTACTGCTCCTCCAGGTCAGGCCGTGAAAGCGAAGGATGAAGTGGACGCACAGGATGCTGTCGTACAGGGAGATGGCCAGCTCCACGATGAAG
>JAGAIH010000013.1 GCA_017626655.1 Clostridia bacterium
AAAGTGGTAGGAAGGTTTCCCCTCACCCGGGAAGCAAATCTACAAGTGTTCTCCTCATCCACCGCTTCGCGGTCCCCCTTCCCCGCTGGGGAAGGCAAAGAAACGCACCGATAAACTGCAATTTGAAAACCCCGCCACCTTTCGGTAGCGGGGTCGAATCTTACTCCAGCTCTGCCTTCCGCAGGCTGCTTCCTCTCTTATAGTGCCGCATGAAGGTATCGTAGTACTGCATATACTCCTCCTCCACCAGCACGGGGCAATCCCGGTGGTTCTTGTAGGCGTAGATATACTCGATCATCCAGCGGTAGTACTGATCTCCGTGGCCGCCCTCCATGGGCTCGATGTCGCGGCTGCACTCGGGGGAGTAGGCGTCGGTGAAGTGGTATTGGCCATCGTAGGGGCCGCCGCTGATGTAGAGACGCTGGGCAGTCCACTCGTTCCACCAGGTCAGGGTCACGAACTTTGGACGGAACTTGAAGGCGGAATCCCACTGGGCGTGCCACAGCAGGCCACCGATACGGCCGTGGGCGGTGTCCGCCGACATATAGGTCTCCTGGGAGGCCACGCACACCCCGATCTGCTCGGGCTCGCCGTCGGCGTTCTCAGTGCAGTACTTGGCGTTGTTGAAGTGGAGGAAATTCCAGATGCCCTTGCGGGTGCAGGAGGTGCGATCCATGAGGCCGCCCATGCAGCGGGTGGTAAATTGCTCGGGAGCAGGATCGGTCTTATCGTGGTAGAAGGTGGTCAGGAGGAAGGGCTTCTCGTTCCAGTAGACGAAGCAGTCGGCCCACTTCTCCTGCCCGTAGTAGTTGTCGTAGAGGTATTGGTACAGCTTGGCGTCACCGCCGCCGCCGACCCAGACCACCACGTAGGGAGTGCCCAGGCCCTCGGCACGCATCTCCATGATGGTCTCAAAGAGGGCGATCATGGGCGCGTCCACCATGAGCTTCCAGTCGGTGGGACTGCTCTTGAGGCCGTAACTCAAGTTGGTGTGGTCCAGGATGATGAAGTCCACCCCCGCGGCATAGAGCTGGGTCATGTGGGTGCGGATGACCTCGCGGTTGGAGGAGCAATAGTAGCTCAGGGCGGGCTTGGCCCAGTAGTGGAAGGAGGGGGAGCCGCCCCAGTCCCTGTTGCCTGCCAGGATCTGGGAGATATCGTGGTAGTAATCCACCCCCGTATCGCTCTTGCGGAGGACGTAGTGGAACCAGATGGAGTAGCAGATGGAGACCAGGTCGGTCTTTTCGGTGACGTCCAGGCCCAGGGAATGACCCTCGGCAGGGGTGGCGGTGATACTGCCGTCCTCGGCCTTTGCATAGGTCACCTTCCCCTCGTTGAAGACACCCGTGTCCACCTCCCAGAGGATCTCGGGCTCGGTGGGCGCCTCGGTGGTCTCCTCCGTGGGGCCTTCGGTGGGTGTCTCGGTAGGCGCCTCGGTGGGGACGTCGGTGGGAGTAGGCTCGGTAGCCTCGGTCCCGTCGGTGGTCTCGGCGGGGGTGGGGTCAGCCGTACAGCCAACGGCCACCAGGAGGCAGAGGAGGACGGAGAGGATAGCCAGAATGCCTGCGAGGGTGTTTTTTTTCATGGTGACGGTCTCCTTATTTTGTATGGATGCAGACGATTGCATAATTAGAAAAATTGGGGTTTAGCAGAGGAAGCGGCCTCCGGCGGCTTAAGAACCCTTTTGAAAAAGGGTTCTTAAGAATCTCCTAAAACTTTCAAAAAAGTCATATATTGGGTTCAAGTTGCTGAGGCCAAAATACATTGATACAGCTTGAAAGTTTAAGCTATACGAACCG
>JAGAIH010000085.1 GCA_017626655.1 Clostridia bacterium
ATACCAATAGCTTTTCAGAGATAACGAAAAGCACGAGCCGAATACCTTCCCCTCGGGGGAAGGGGGACCGCGTAGCGGTGGATGAGGGTCACCCTTCCCAATTCTACTCTGTTCCGTCAGACCGACAAACCCAAATTTGAATCCCTCCATCATCAAAGGAGTATTTAACCATGAACAAAACCTTCACCTACCGCGACGGTAGCTTCTACCTGAACGACAAGCCCTACACCGTCATCTCGGGCGCCATCCACTATTTCCGCACCCTCCCCGAGTGCTGGGAGGACCGCCTCACCAAGCTCAAGGCCTGCGGCTTCAACACCGTGGAGACCTACACCTGCTGGAATCTCCACGAGCGCCGCGAGGGTCAGTTCGACTTCTCGGGCATCCTGGATATCGAGCGGTTCATCGAGACGGCGGAGCGGCTGGATCTCAACGTCATTATCCGTCCCGGCCCCTACATCTGCGCCGAGTGGGACTTCGGAGGGCTTCCCTCCTGGCTCCTCAAGTACCCCCACATGGCTCTGCGCTGTGACGATCCCCTCTACCTCGAAAAGGTGAAGCCCTACTACCGCGAGCTGCTCTCCCGCCTCCGTCCCCATCTTTGCACCAACGGGGGGAATATCCTCATGGTCCAGGTGGAGAACGAGTACGGCAGCTACGGCGACGACAAGGTCTACCTCCAGAAGGTAGTGGACATCTACCGTGAGAACGGCATCGACTGCACCCTGTTCACCTCCGACGGCACCGCCCGTTGGATGCTCAGCGGCGGCACCTTGCCCGACGTGCTGGCGGTGGCCAACTTTGGCTCCTACGTGGATCAGCTCCTCACCCTGAAGGAGTTCCAGCAGGATCGTCCCCTCATGTGCGGGGAGTTCTGGTGCGGCTGGTTCGACCATTGGTACGAGGAGGGGCGGGGTCAGCGGAGTCCCGAGGATATCGCGGGGGAGCTGAACCGCTTCTTCGATCTGGGGGCCTCCTTTAATATCTACATGTTCCACGGCGGTACCAACTTCGGCTTCCGGAACGGTGCCAACCACACGGGCGAGCAGTACCAGCCCACGGTCACCAGCTACGATTACGCCGCCTTCCTCACCGAGGCGGGAGACACCACCCCGCTCTACGAGACCGCCAAACGGGTCATTGAGGAGCGGACGGGGGTCAAGGCCCCCGACATCGCGGTGAAGAATTCCGAAAAAAAGGCCTATGGCAAGGTCAGGCTGACCGAGTCCGCGCCTCTGTTTGAAAATCTCCCTTCCCTCTCCGCCCCTGTCCGCGCCGCCTTCCCCAAGACCATGGAGGAGTTGGATCAGGACTTCGGCTACGTCCTCTACCGCACCGAGCTGAAGGGTCCCTTCGAGGAGCTGGAGCTGTTCTGCGGGGATATCCATGACCGCGCCATTTTCTACATCAACGGAAAGCAGGTAGGTATCAAGGAGCGGAGCCGCCGAAACGATCCCATCCGTATCGGGCTGGGCTTTGGCGAGACCGCTACCCTGGATATCCTGGTGGAGAACATGGGCCGCGTGAATTACGGCATCAAGCTCATGGACCGCAAGGGCATCCTGGGCGGCGTGCGCCTGGGTCAGCGGTTCCACTACGGCTGGGAGATGTACCCTCTGACCATGGACAGCCTGGACGGACTGACCTACAGCGAGGCTTCGCAAAGCGGTACGGTACCCGCCTTCCTGCGGGGGACCTTGACGATCGAGGGTACTCCCTGCGACACCTACATCAAGCTGGACGGCTTCACCAAGGGCTTTGTGACCGTCAACGACTTCAATATCGGCCGCTACTTCAACCCCGCGGGGCCTCAGAAGACCCTGTACGTGCCCGCGCCTCTGCTTCGAGAGGGGGAGAACGAGATCGTGGTGTTCGAGAGCGACGGGTATGAGGAGGCTGTGGTGGAGCTTACGGATACGGCGGTTTTGCGCTAAAGCCATCATAACATAAATCCCCCTGCCCGGTTGGGCAGGGGTTCTCTTTGCGCGGTCATACAGGTGAAATAGATAGACCGTCCTATCATCACTTTTTGATAAGAATATAGATTGTCTTATAGATTCCATACATATGTCGAGTAATAATGCGGAAGAACTGTTGATCTCCTTCGATAGCTGATATGAATTTATCCTTTCTTTTGATAATCTCCTTGATACATTTCTTTTCGATTTTTCTATATTTTCTGTCTCTCGTTTTGCATAGATTCCTCAACATAGCCATATTTGCCTTAATGAGCATATTCTCCGACAAATCTGCGTAGTGGGGATACAGTTGATCGATCGCCGCTTTCTTCTGCTCCGCGAAATACAGGATGTCGAAAAACTTATCCGAGAAGGCGGCACGCGACGCGCTACTGGTAGTGCTTCTGTACTGTAGCACAATGTCCTCCAGCAGAATCACCCGCGGCTGCCTTAAACAACATTGAAAAACGAAATAGGTATCCTCATGAATCCGCCGCCCCTCAATGAAGTGTATATCACTCAAAAAACTGCGCTTGTATAGTTTTCCCCAAGCTGCATACATGGAAGGATGGTCTCGCAGGGAATATTCCAGGCTCTCCTCCCCCATCAACAGTTTCTTTTCCTTTTTATACGGACATTCCGTCAGTTCTCCTTCTTGAGTCATGTTGACAGCCCAACCAATGGCTATGTCCGCATGATGTTCCTGAAGAGATGCGTACATGGCCTCCAAAGCTTGCGGAGTCAGCCGATCGTCAGCATCCAGCAGAGTTATATACTCTCCCTTGGCCTCAGCGAGTCCCAGATTTCTGGCTCTGCTTACACCACCGTTTTCCGTATGAATGGGGCGGACAGAGGGGTATCGCTCCGCAAGCTCGCAGACGATCTCATAGGTACGATCACAGGAACCGTCGTCTACTATGATAAGTTCCCAATTCTCATATGTTTGTTCCAGAACCGATTGACAAGCTTCTCCAATCCAGGATTCCGCATTGTAGGCGGGTATTATTACGCTGATTAATGACATTTCTTTCATAAGAGTCCTCCGTCTGTTTCATATTGTTACATTTTTATTGTAACATATTGTTACAATAATGTCAAGAGGATTCAAAAAAATGTCACGGAGAAACACTATGCAACCTATGATCGGTCTGCGGGAGATCCGCAAGAAAAAGGGATACAGTCAACTCAAGGTCGCTATGGACTTATCCATCAGCCGGGAGGCCCTGTCCTTTTACGAAACCGGTAAACGAAACCCAGACCTGCAAATGCTTCTCCTTTTCTCGGACTACTTCGATGTATCCATTGACTATCTCATCACAGGTAAAGAATTTCAACCCAAGCGTACTCCATAACCAAAAATCCCCTGCCCGACCCGGACAGGGGATTTTTGTATGCGTTTTCATCAATAGAACCACTCAATGTTCTTCTGCACGTACCCCAGCATACGGCGGCGGAGGTACTTGGCGTTGCCGCTGAGGAAGTCGCGGAGCCACTCGGTGTCGTCGCGGCCCGACGCGCTATTGAAGGCATGGTAGAGAGCCTTGGCCATGGCCTCCTCGCCGTTCTCCTCCAGGGCGTCCAGGAGGGCGTCGATGGTGGCGGGGGTGGCGCAGAGGAAGAGGGCCCAGCCCTCGGGGCGGTCCAGCTCCACCAGATCGTAGAGCATCTTGTAGGCGGTCAGGGGGCGGTAAACGTCGTTGACGCCGAAGCGGCCGGTGCCGTTGTCGGCCAGGATGTTATCGGACCAGAGCTTCTCCTGGGAGGTGGACAGGGTGGTGAGGAAGTAGCTCATGCGGCTGTTGACACGGTCAAAGGTCAGCTCCTCGGCGGGGATGTTGCGCTGGGTCTTGGTGTCGTACAGGAAGAAGTTGGGATCGTTGTCACGGCCCAGGTACAGGGTAAAGAGCAGACCCAGACCCATCAGGATGCACAGGACGGAAATGATGACGAAGCAGACCTTAAAGAAGGAGGCCGCCCCGGGAACCGCGAACAGGAGCAGCGAAATGCCGCCCAGGATCAGCACGCCGGCCACGACCAGCAGCACGATGGCCATATTCTTGGAATTGATCTTCATATGTATATAACCCCTCTCTGCCGCATGACGCGGCGGCAAAACATTCATAAATTGATTATACCATAAATCTTTTGAAATTGCAAGGGCTTTGGGGAATTTTCTTGGCGTTTCGGGCAAAAACAGGGTTCTGTTTTTCCCCGTACCTCCATATACTGAACCGACACAATCCAATCATGGTTCACGGAGGTATACAATGGCCGACCATTCCATCTACAAAGACATAGCCGAGCGCACGGGCGGGGATATTTACATCGGGGTGGTGGGCCCCGTCCGCTCGGGGAAATCCACCTTCATCAAGCGGTTCATGGAGTCTCTGGTCCTCCCCAACATGGGGGACGGCTACTCCCGCGAGCGGGCCAGGGACGAGATGCCCCAGTCCGCGGCAGGCAAGACCGTCATGACCACCGAGCCCAAGTTCATCCCCGACGAGGCGGTGACCGTCACCCTGGACGGTACGGCCACCATGCGGGTCAAGATGATCGACTGCGTGGGCTACGTAGTCCCCGAGGCCCTGGGGACCATCGAGAACGGCCAGCCCCGCATGGTGCGGACACCCTGGAGCGAGGAGCCCATGCCCTTCGTGGAGGCCGCCGAGATGGGGACCCACAAGGTCATCACCGAGCATGCCACCATCGGGATGCTGGTCACCACCGACGGCACCATCGGGGACATCTCCCGCGAGTCCTACGTGGAGGCCGAGGAGCGGGTGGTCCGAGAGCTGAAGGAGCTGGGCAAGCCCTTCGCCATGATCCTCAACTCCGCCCGCCCGAGCGCAGACAGCACGGTGGCTCTGGCCTACGAGCTGGAGTCCAAGTACGGGGTTCCCGTGGCTTTGGTGTCCTGCATGGATCTGGACGCCGAGGACATCCGCCACATCCTGGAGCTGGTGCTCCACGAGTTCCCCGTGTCCGAGGTGCGGATCAAACTCCCCGCCTGGACCACGGCTCTGGAGCCTACCCATCCCATCCACGCCGCCCTCATGGCCCAGCTCCGCCGCTCCGCCGACCGCGTGGAGCGCATCGGAGATATCCGCGATGCCTTTGCCGACTTCGCCGAGTGCGAGTACGTGGAGGCCGCCGAGGTGGAGGACGTGGACCTGGGGCGGGGGCAGGCCCGCATCTCTCTGAAGATGGCGGAGGGGCTGTACTATCGGGTGCTGTCCGAGCTGTCGGGGTTCGCCATCGACGGGGAGGAATCCCTCATTGGGCTTCTGCGGGAGCTGGCGGAGGTCAAGGCCTCCTACGACAAGGTGGCCGAGGCTCTGCGGGACTGCGAGGAGGGGGGCTACGGCATCGTCATGCCCGAGGTGGCGGATATGCGCCTCGACGAGCCCGAGATCGTGCGGCAGGCGGGGGGATACGGGGTACGGCTCAAGGCCTCTGCCCCCTCCATCCACATGATCCGCGCCAACATCGAGGCCGAGGTCAACCCCATCGTGGGAAGTGAGCAGCAATCCGAGGATCTGGTGCGGTACATGCTCCGTGAGTTCGACGAGGATCCCGCCCGCATCTGGGAGTCCAATATGTTCGGGAAAAGCCTCTACGAGCTGGTGGGGGAGAGCATCCACACCAAGCTGGAGCATATGCCCGAGGCATCGCGGGTGAAGCTGTCGGAGACGCTGGAGAGGATCATTAACGAGGGGAGCGGAGGGTTGATCTGTATTCTGCTGTGAGAAAAATTGCAGTTTATCGGTCAGCTGTCTGACGAAAGAGGCGGTGACACGATCCACCCTCATCCGCCTCCCGCCGCAGGAGCTGGTCGGCACCTTCCCCCGCGGGGAAGGCAAGACTTTTTTATGTTTCACGTTATCCAAAAACTTATATATATCAGTATGTTTTTAGTTTTGGG
>JAGAIH010000086.1 GCA_017626655.1 Clostridia bacterium
ATACCAATAGCTTTTCAGAGATAACGAAAAGCACGAGCCGAATACCTTCCCCTCGGGGGAAGGGGGACCGCGTAGCGGTGGATGAGGGTCACCCTTCCCAATTCTACTCTGTTCCGTCAGACCGACAAACCCAAATTTGAACTCCCCACAAAAAAGCAGGAGCTCTCCACCAAGGAAAGCTCCTGTTTTTCTATCAAATCAAATGCTTCCGGATCACAGGCGCGATGCAGACCAGATGATCCAGCGCGGTGTCGGTGCCGTAGAGCTTGGGGATCTCCACATCGGATAGCTCCGCGATCGGGACCGTCAGCTCTCCGCCCGAAATATCCAGCGCCTGCTCGCCGTTTTGTCCCTTGAGCAGCAGAGTGTAGGCCGCGGGGGCCTCATAGCCCGGCTTGTTCACGTCGCGGAGGGTAAAGCGGATGGCCTCCCCCTCACGGCGCCAGTCCAAAAGCATCCCCTTGGATACCCAGGTCCGCTGTACCGACAGGGCCGCCCGCAGCTCGGCCACGGCGTCGCCTCCCTCGCGCCCCTCGGCGTAGGTAGCGAACCGTCCGTCCATGCGGTCGGTGACCCGATGGAGATCCATCCCCGCGCAGGCGGAGACGGGGATCCCCCCCAGCACCAGCTCCTCCCACCAGCGGATGGCGGGGCCGTTGACGGTGTGCAGGGACTCGCTGTTGTTGATGACCTCGATGTAGTCCACGTGGGAGAAGTCCCGCACGTTCATCTCAAAGCGACAGCCCATGGCGAAGGGCTCGCCGTAGGCAAAGGGATGGGCGATGCCCGTGATGCCCCCCGCCCGCTTGCAGGCCTCGAACAGCCGCTCGGGACGGTGACGGTCGATGGAATCCCAGGGGACGTAGGTCTCCAGCACGGGGCAGACGATGTGCCCGAAGTAGGTTGTGTACTCCATGCCGTAGGCGCAGGTCAACTTCAGGCCGTCTCGTTCCAGCTGGTTGCGGATGATGCCGTGGCCCGAGACCGTATTGTGGTCGGTGATGGCAAAGCAGTCCACCCCCTCGGCCACCATACGGCGGATCAGCTCCCCGCAGGAGATGGGGGCGTCGGACTCGTCGGTGTGGTTGTGCAATTCGTAGCGCTTAAACACGGCCGTCCTCCTTCCCTCCGCTGACCCTCAGAGTGTAGCGGGTCTGATCCTTGGCCACGTTGAAGACCAGCAGGGTGATCTTGAGGACACCCTCCATGCGGGGCTGGGGGATGCACCCGTGGGAGGCGTAATCCGCCCGAAAGATCATGTGGCGGTCGGGCAGTTGCTTGTGGATACAGCCGATGAACTGATCGTTCAAAGTTGCCAGGGGATGGATCTCGGTCTTGAGGTCGATGTCGTAGACCAGGAACTTCCGCGCCTCCGCCTCGGTGATGACGTATCCGCTCATGTCGCTGACCTCGCGGATGGTCTTCTCCAGCACCGCGGGGGTGATGGGGGGACACTCGCGGTAATGCTCCTCGGTCCCGTAGATCTTCAGGATCCCGTCGCGGTCCAGGTCGGCCTTCTCGTCCCGATAGCGCAGCTCGGCGTAGTCGTAGGTCAGATGGACGTCCAGCTCGTCGCAGGGCTCCTCCAGACAGACCGTGTAGGTGATCTGCCCGCGAAAGCCCCGATTCAGGGTTCCTTCAACAGAATACAGCTCTTTCATAGCCGTTTCCTCCATGTCCTTCGCGGGGCCTTACTCCACGACCTCGGCGGAGACCTTGTTGTCCATGTAACGGAAGGTGAACTTCACCACGCAATTGTCTCGGGGGGTGGTGAAGTGGGCCTTGGGACCGTCGCCGCTGGCGGGGCGGTAGCTGTGGGCGGTGTAGACCGCCGACAGGGTGCCGTAGGTGGAGACGGCGTAATCGTAGGTGCCCGCAAAGGGGATGACCACCGACAGGGTGTAGGTGTTGTCCCCGATGTAGTACATACGGGTCAGCTCGCTGTTGGAGTCGTTCTCCTCACAGCCCACGAAGGGCTGGAAGCTGCCGTACACCACGATCTTCTCGGGGAGCTTGAAGCCCGTCTCGGGGTCGTACTC
>JAGAIH010000014.1 GCA_017626655.1 Clostridia bacterium
CGGAGAACAAAAGCCTTTTGCAGTCCCGATAATGCTCCATGGTGGTATGCTCCACCCCGCCGATGTGGTCGCGGGAGAGGTTGAGAAACAGGACGCTGTCAAAGACCAGTCCCCGGATCCGCCCCATCCACAGAGCCTGGGAGGATACCTCCAGGGCGCAGACCTTTACCCCTGCGTCCAGCATCCCCCGCAGATGGCGGTAGATCTCCACGCTCTCGGGGGTGGAGTTGACGGTATCGAAATGGTAGCCCGCGTAGTCCACACCGTTGGTGCCGATGTAGCCCGCGGGGATCCCCGCGGCGGTCAAGAGGCCTTGGATCAGGAGAGCCGTGGTAGTTTTGCCCTTGGTGCCTGTGAGACCGACGAGCCGCATCTCCCGTTCGGGGTGACCGTAGAAGGCGGCGGCGCAGTCAGCCATAGCGGCGCGGGTGTCAGAGACCGTCAGCACGGTGGCATCCTCGGGCAGTTCGATATCCTTTTGCGCCACAAAGAAACGGCAGCCCTTGCGGTAGGCCGATTCGGCGTAGCCGTGACCGTCCAGGGTCTTGCCCACCAGGCAGAAAAAGACCGTCCCCTCGGTGGCCAGGCGGGAATCGTAGCACAGCGCGCTGATGGGGGCATCCTGTACCCTGTCCCAATGGGCGGCGCGGGTCAGTACCCCCTCGGGGAGGGCGGCAAACAGTTCGCGAATGGGTCTTCTCATGACGCGTCCTTTCTGATCGTGATTTCAGGGATCCTCCCGCCGCAGAAGCCCGCGGATGGGGCTTTCGGTGAGATCGGGCAGAGGGAGCAGGACGAATTCCTCCTCCAGTACAGCCCCCGCGCGGGTAAGATACGCCTCGGCCTCGGGGGAGCAGGGGATCAGGGCGGGGATCCCGACGGACCTGCGGTAGCCCTTGGCGAAGGCCAGCAGATGCTGCGTGACCGTAGCGTCCTTTTCCGCGGTCAAGGGATGGGCGGCCAGCCGCTTGGCGTAGATGGCCAGCAGGGGATGCCATCCCTCGCCCAGCCACCTCACCTCAAGGCCGTAGCGGGCATAGAGATACAGGGCGGTCTTGCCCGCCAGCCGACCGCCTCCCAGCAGTACGGGGACCGCCGTTGTGTACAGATACCGCTCGTCCATGCCCTCACCTCCTTCAAGCTCCTTTTATTATACCACAAACTCCTCCGTTTGTCACCCGAAAAATACCCGAAAAAGCGGAAAAGATCAAGTTTTTCACCAATTTTCCCGAAGGACTTGTCAAGCGGGCGGTTTTGTAGTATAATGAAGACCACTCCCAAGGAGGTGCCGCCATGAAAAAGGATATTCTCTACCGACTCTTCTCCCACATCCCCACCCTGGAGACAGACCGCCTCACCCTGCGGGGGATGCGTGTCTCCGACGCCGAGGATATGTACGCCTACGCCAAGCGTCCCTCGGTCACCGAGTACCTGACCTGGAATCCCCACGCCGACGTGGAGGAGACCCGCGAGTACCTGGCCTACGTAGCCCAGCGCTACCGCACCGGGGACTTCTACGATTGGTCGGTGGTGGATAAGGAGAGCGGACGGACCGACGGTCGGATGATCGGCACCTGCGGCTTCACCTCCTTCAGCTGTCCCAACGATTCCGCCGAGATCGGCTACGTGCTGAACCCCGACTACCAAGGGAGGGGCCTTGCCACCGAGGCGGTCCGCCGCGTGCTGGCCTTCGGCTTTGAGGAGCTGAAGCTCCACCGCATCGAGGCCCGCTTCATAGAGGGCAACACCGCCTCCCTCCGCCTCATGGAGCGGGTGGGCATGACCTTCGAGGGCTACGCCAAGGAGTCCATGCGGATCAAGGGAAGGTATCGCACCATCGGGACCTGCGCGATCTTGAGGCAGGAGTTTTTGGGCGGGAGGTAAATTGGGGTTTAGCGGGGAGAAGTCCGCGTTCCTTAGCCTTCCCCAGCGGGGAAGGTGGCACCCGCTTCAGCGGGTGACGGATGAGGAGAGCGGGTTTTAGATTCCCTTCCTGGTGTTAGCTTTTTCCTTGTCTACCAAAAAGAGAATCCACACCCGGAAGGCCTCTGTGTGTGGCTCTCCTCATCCACCGCTTCGCGGTCCCCCTTCCCCGCTGGGGAAGGCAAAGGAACATACCGATAAACCCCCAATTTGAAAAGAAAACAGCCCGCCAACCGGCAGGCTGTTTTTGTATGTACGAATCAATCCTCTCTCTTCCGCAGAGCCACGAAAGCGGCGCAGGCGGCGAGGATCGCGGCGGAGGTGATGCCCACGGAGGCCGTACAGCCACCCTCGGGAGCCTGGGTCTCGGTGGCATCGCCCTCGGTAGCATCCCCCTCGGGAGCGGATTCGGGATCGGTGAGATCCTCGGTGGGCGCCTCGGTCTCGGGCTCGATCACGGGCTGGACGGGGAAGATGTACTGCCCCTCGGCCAGGGCGTCCGCCTGCTCCTCGGTGGCGACGAAGAAGATATCGGCCAGGTAGGCGGTGTTGCCCGCCTCGTTTGCGGCCTTCTCCCAATCGATCCGCAGGGACGTGAGCTCACCCGCAAAGCCTGCGTCGGTCAGCTTGAAGACCAGGTACTGCCAGTCGTTTCCGTCCTCCAGGAGAGCGGTGGCGGCCTTGTCCGTACCGTTGACCGACAGCTCCACGGCGGTGTTGTTCATGGAGACGTTCTTGATCTTCAGAACGGCATAGGCGGCCTTGTCGGCGGTCACGGGAGCCAGACGGAGGGACTCCATCAGCGCGGCGTAGTCCAGGGTGATGGAGGGGTCATCGCTCTGAGCGGTGGAGGTCAGGGACAGAACCTTACCGAAGTCTCCGTCGGTGACGGCCTTGATCTCGGTGTCCTTACCCGTCAGCACCGATAGGTCGGTGAGGGTGCCAAGCAGGATAGCGGCGCTGTTTTGGATACCCTCGGGACGGGTCATGAGAGGGGCCTTGCCCTCGGCAAAAGCGGAGGCGGCCAGCTCGGCGGAGCGCTTCTCCCAGACGGCGTAGAGGGTGGTGTCGCCCACCAGCTTGAGGGAATCGCCTGCCTTGTAGTCGGGGATGGCGTTGTAGGGGGTCAGAGACCAGCCCAGGAAGGTGTCCCCCTCCAGGGTGGGGGCGGTCTCGGGGATGGTGTAGGCGGTATTGACCGTGACCTTGGCGGCCTCGGGAGTGTTCTCGCCGCCGTTTCCGTCAAAGGTCAGGGTATCCTCACCCGTAGCGGGGGTCATGAGCCACAGGATGTTCGTCTCCATGTAGCCCTCCTTGTCTCCATAGGTGACGCGGGCGAAGCCGTCCACCACTTCGTGGAGGGTCACGGCAGAGCCGCCGGGCACGGTGCAGATGCGGCCCTTACCGCCGGGAGCCTTCTTGAGGGCGGCGGAGTAGCTGTTGACTATGTAGGTGCCGCGGAGCATACCGTCCTTGTAGGACCAGTCGATGGTGGGCTCGTCACCCTCGTTGTAGGGAGGGGTACCGTAGCCGATGAC
>JAGAIH010000087.1 GCA_017626655.1 Clostridia bacterium
AAGGACGTTGCCGAGCTGCGTAAGCAGACCGGTATCGGTATGATGGAGTGCAAGAAGGCACTCGTTGAGACTGACGGCAACTTCGAGGCCGCCATCAAGCTGCTCCGCGAGAAGGGCGAGCTGAAGGCCGCTTCCAAGATCGCAACCCGTATCGCCGCCGATGGTATCGTTGCCATCATGAAGGAGGGCGACCTGACCGCTATGATCGAGGTCAACTCCGAGACCGATTTCGTCGCTAAGAACGAGTCCTTCCAGGAGTTCGTCAGAAACCTGCTGAAGACCATCCTGGCTACCAAGCCCGCAAACCTGGAGGCTCTGATGGCTTCCCAGTACGTCGAGGGCGGCATCACCGTCGAGGAGAAGGTGAAGGAGGAGATCTTCAAGATCGGTGAGAAGCTGAGCGTTCGCCGCTTCGTCCTGGTCGAGGGTCTGACCGCTACCTACATCCACGGCGCAGGCTCCATCGGTGTTATCGTTAAGTTCGACACCGACTGCGGCGACAAGGAGGGCTTCGCTGAGTTCGCCAAGAACATCGCTCTGCAGATCGGCGCATACCCCACTCCTTACCTGACCAGAAACGACGTTCCCGCTTCTGTCCTGGAGTCCGAGAAGTCTATCATCAAGGCTCAGCTGGCCAACGATCCCAAGATGGCCAACAAGCCCGAGAAGGTCCTGGACGGCATCATCACCGGTAAGCTGGGCAAGTTCTACGAGGCGAACTGCCTGGTCGACATGGCCTACGTCAAGGAGGACGACATGACCGTCGCTCAGTACGTGGCCAAGACCGCCAAGGAGCTGGGCGGCAACATCACCATCGCTTCCTTCTCCCGCTTCGAGAAGGGCGAGGGTATCGAGAAGAAGGAAGAGGACTTCGCTGCCGAGATCGAGAAGCTCGCAAGCGGCAAGTAATTTCCGAATACCGCAATTCGCAGAACGCAATGCTTCGGCATTGCGTTCTGTTTTTCACGGAACATCACCGAATATTCATAAAAAGCACTTGACAAAAAAGGGAATGTCGTGTATAATATATCATGTATGTTTATGCGGCGGTGAAGTCTGCCGTAATGCCAAAAAAAGAAAGGAACCCTGATCTTATGGCAAGTCGTTACATCAAAGAACAGCAAAAGGGCCAGGTAGACGTTCTCCTTCTGTGGAGAGTTCTTCTTGGTAACTTTATCAAGATCGGCGTCGTGGCGGTGCTTCTTGCCGCGGCACTGGGACTTTACCGTTATACCAACGCTGAGCCGTACTACAACCTGGACACCAAATTCCTCATGAACGGCCTGAGCTACCACTATTCGGCTGATACCAACGAGCTTTTGCAGGTTGTCGCCAACCCCAACAGCTCCTCGGCTACGAATATCGCGTACAATGCCCCTTACATCATCAACGAGGATAAGGCTCTCAACAACATCTGTGAGTACCTCAAGAATAATTACGGCGAGAAGTATACCCATATCACCCGCCGAGAGATCCGCGGAATGCTGACCGTGACTGTGGATACCCAGATTGTGAACGTCAAGGTGTCCTCCACGAATAAGCAGTTTGTCATGGACGTTTCCACCGCTCTGCAGAACACCGTTCCCGCATCCATGGACTACTACTTCGGTGTTGAGAACCGGGAGGGCGTGGAGAATATCGACAGCGTGGCCAAGGCAATCACCATGGTCAGCGAGGACCGCGTGGTTTACGTGGGCCGTAATGTCACCCTGTACACCGTCATCGGCTTCGCCATCGGTCTGGTCGCGGTATATCTCTTCTGCCTGCTCCGTACCTACTTCGACTATACCATCTACAACGAGGAAGACCTGAAGAATCACTTCACGGTCCCCGTGATCGGTCAGATTCCTACCTGGGAGAACTCCAAGGTGGGCAACAAGGCCTTCAAGGATAAATCCAAGCGGGATCACATCAAGGGAAGCAAGGATTCCAAGAGCCCCGACAGCGGCAACCTCATGTCCGAGCGTGATTACGAGGGACGCCTCCTGACCAAGAAGACCCCCTTCGCTATCACCGAGGCCTTCAAGGCTCTGCGTACCAACCTGTGCTACACCACCAGAGGCGAGAAGTGCGCCGTGTACGGTATGACCTCCGCTTACGTCAGCGCCGGTAAGTCCCTGATTATTTCCAACGTGGCCGTATCCTTCGCTCAGATGAACAAGAAGGTCCTTCTGGTGGACGGTGACCTCCGTTGCCCTGTTCTGCATAAGATCTTCGGCCTGGACAATAAGGTTCAGGGTATGAGCGACCTGCTGGCCGGTATGTGTACCTACGAGGACCTCTACCACAGAAACGGCGGCTACGAGAACCTCAACATCATCACCAGCGGTAAGATCCCCCCCAACCCCGCCGAGCTTCTGGCCTCCGATAACATGAAGAAGTTCATGGAGACTGTCAAGGAGGAGTACGACGTGGTGCTGATCGACCTGCCTCCCGTGTGTGAGGTCAGCGACGCCGGTATCATCTACGACCTGGTGACGGGCTACACCTTCGTCATCCGTTCCGGTTACTCTGACCGCCGCATGATCTCCCTGGCCGTTGAGATCATGGAGGGCTTTGGCGCGACTCTTTCGGGCTTTATCCTGAACGATATCGACATCAAGTCCGGCGACTACTACAAGAACAAGTACTACAGCGGCTACAGTAAGTACCGCTTCCGCTACGGTAAGTCGGGTTACTACCGTCACTTCAAGTACGGCTACTATAAGGGCTACTACAGCCGTTACGGCTATAGCCGCTACGGCCGCTACGGCAGCTCCTACGGCAGCTCCTACGGCGGAACCGCCTACGGTACCAACAGATACAGTCAGGCCCACGACGAAGCCATCGCCGCTGATGAAGCTACGTCAGATGTGGAGGATACCGAGCTTCTGACTCCCGAGACCGAGGTCATGGAGAGCGTTCCCGAGACCGCCGAGGTTGCCGTGACCGAGGAGACCGTTGAGGCCGAGGAGACCGTTGAGGCCGAGGAGACCGTTGAGGCCGAGGAGACCGTTGAGGCCGAGGAGGTGGAGGCTACTCCCGATAGCTTTCGCGACTCCGAAACCGCAGACAACTAAGGTACGGCAAATCCCGACGAAATTCGTCAAGCGCGCCGGAAAGGACAAGCTCCGACGGCGTACAACCATGAGATTATCCGCAAAGGGAAGCTCCTACAAGCTCTCCCACGGGTACAGAACTCTTCCCAAGCGTGAAAACCGAGAGCGGGACACCGCCCCGAAGACCAAAAACGCCAGGGCAAGAGCCAGGATCATGAAGGTCATGAGCCGCCTGCCCAAGGATTGATCTCAAACGAGAAACATTACCGTAGGGCAGGATGCCTCGGAGGAAAGAAGGGAATATTATGGCAGAGTTGATTGATTTTCATGCGCACATTCTCCCGCACATGGATCACGGCTCTGGCCGCACGGCGACAGCGGTTGACCAGCTTGCCATCATTGGACAGGCAGGCGTGACCGAGGTCTGCGCCACCTCCCACTTCTATCCCCAGGACATCCTGCCCGAAGTGTTTTTAGAGGAGCGGGAGGACAGCCTCAAGGCTCTGCTCAAGGGATACGGCTACGGCCGCCGTCCGAGCATCCTCCTGGGCGCCGAGGTATTGATCTGCCAAGGCCTGGAGAACATGGAGGGCCTGCGGGACCTGTGCGTCGACGGCACCAACGTCATGCTCCTGGAAATGCCCTTCACCCACGGTGACTGGGATCAGACCCTGTACCGTACGGTGCGGGAGATCACCAAGCAGGGAATCAACCCCGTGCTGGCTCACGTGGACCGCTACCCCAAGGAGTCCATCGAGCAGCTCTTCGACATGGGCCTCTACGGACAGATCAACTGCGACAGCCTGACCAAACTCTTCAAGCCCAAGCATCTGCTCCGCTGGATTGAGGAGGGGAAGATCGTGGCCTTCGGAAGCGACCTCCACGGAAACAATCCCAAAGCCTACGCCCCCTTCACCAAGGTCATGAACACCATGACCGACCACGTCGACCACATCATGCGAACCACGGCGACCCTCCTCAAGGACGCCAAGCGATACTGAACAAAATCCCCATGGAGCGTAAGCCTTGTGGGGATTCTTTCAAGTAAGGAGGCACTATGCGCTACCTCATGGGCATCGACGGCGGCGGCACCAAGACTCTGGGTGTTCTCACCGCCATGGACGGTACCGTCCTGTCCCAAGCCAAGACCGACGCCACCAACCCCAACGATGTCACCCTCCCCGTGTCTGTGGGGCGGCTGACGGGACTTTGCCGAGCCCTTATGGGAAAAGCGGGCATGACCGAATCCGCCCTCCCCGAGATCTCTCTGTTCTTGGGCATCGCGGGGGGGATCAATTACGGACCCGCCCTGGAGAACGCCTTGCGTGAAGCCTTCCCCGAGGTGGGAGTCTTGACCGTCCGCTCGGATATACATATCCTTCTGTCGGGCGGTCTCCCCGAGGGGGACGGCGCCTGTATCATTTGCGGAACGGGAAGCGCCTGCTTCCTCCGCCGCGGGGAGGAAATGGTCCGTATCGGCGGTTGGGGCTACCTGCTGGATAGCGGCGGCAGCGGCTACGACATCGGCCGCGACGCCCTGGAGGCCGCCCTCCGCCACTTCGACGGCCGAGGCGAACCCACCGCCCTGTCCGACCTCCTGGCGAGGCATCTGGGCGGGGCGGTCAATACCCGCATCACCGAGATCTACCGCGAGGGCAAG
>JAGAIH010000088.1 GCA_017626655.1 Clostridia bacterium
CGGCGCGAAGCGTGACGGATGAGTAGTCCCCCTACCCACTTCCACTCTGCTCCGTCAGACCGACAAACCCAAATTTGAAAACCCGACCGCCGGGAATCCCCTTTCCCTCGCGGTCACATCTACATAAAGTAAGGAAACCTCCTCATGAAATCACTCCTGTCATGGCTCCGCCGTGAATACACCGACACCAAGATCCTCATGCGTTCCATCCCTGCCACGGTGGTGACGCTCTTCGTGGTGTCCGTCATCTGCATGAACCTTTTGGCCAATAAGACCCTTCTCCAGCTCCCCTGGATCGCCCTGGACGGCGGCATCCTCATCTCCTGGCTGTCATTCATGTGCATGGACATCATCACCAAGCACTTCGGCCCCGGGGCCTCCAACCGTGTGTCCGTATTGGCCTGCGGCATCAACCTTCTGACCTGCGCCATCTTCTTCATCGCCGCCGCCATCCCCTCGGGCGCGGGGGACTACACCGCCTTCGACGGCATCTTCGGCGGGACCTGGTTTATCCTCCTGGGCAGTACCGTGGCCTTCCTCGCCTCCGCCCTACTGAACAACACCCTCAACTGGCTCATCGGCAAGGCCTTCCGAAAGAACCCCGACGGAAAGTTAGCCTACGCCATGCGGGCCTACGTCTCCACCTTCATCGGCCAGTTCTTCGACAATTTCCTGTTCTCCATCATCGTCTTTACCGTCTTCGCCCCCATCTTCTGGGACGGCTTCCGCTGGACGGTCCTCCAGTGCGCCATGTGCGCCCTCACGGGAGCCGTGGCGGAGCTGGTCATGGAGATCCTCTTCTCCCCCATCGGCTACCGCATAACCCAAAGGTGGAAGCAGCAGAACGTGGGCTACGAGTATCTGGAGCATAAAGAAAGGAGCCGTTCATGAAAGTTCTCATCACAGGCACCGCACAGGGCATCGGCCGTGCCATCGCGGTGAAGTTCCTGGCCGAGGGCCATACCGTCACGGGCATCGACCGCAAGGAGGGAAGCATCGACCATCCCGCCTACACCCACTACGTTTGCGATATCCGCGATTACGATAAACTCCCCGCCCTGGACGGCATCGAGATCCTTATCAACAACGCGGGCACCCAGAACGAGGCTGATATTGATATAAACCTCAAGGCCCTCATCCACATGACCGAGACCTACGGCATCCAACCCGCCATCAAATCCATCCTCCACATCGGCTCCGCCAGCGCCCACACGGGGGCGGAATTCCCCCTCTACTGCGCCTCCAAGGGCGGCGTCCTGGCCTACACCAAGAACGTGGCCATGCGGGTCGCGCCTTTTGGTGCTACCTGCAACAGCCTGGACCCCGGCGGCGTCCTCACCCCCCTCAACGAGTGCGTCATGAACGACCCCGACCTCTGGGCGCAGATCATGAACGAGACCCCCCTGAAAAAGTGGGCCACCCCGGAGGAAATGGCGGATTGGGCGTACTTCCTCACCGTCACCAACACCTTCTGCACGGGGCAGAGCATCCTCGTGGACGGCGGGGAGTCCATCAATTACCACTTTGTGTGGAAGGACGAATGATAATTCGTAATTCGTAATGCGTAATTCGTAATGAAGAGAACGGGTTCGGTGAAGATTGTGGTGATCGGATGACCGAGATCGGCTTGGCCCTCACGTAAGCCGACGGTCTTCATAATTACGAATTGCGAATTACGCATTACGAATTCAGTTCATGACCCCAAAATTTGAAATTTATTCCGAAAGGAAGGTACATACCATGAAAAGCCACTTCAAGCTCCTCCTCCCCGATTCCGGCCGCGACATCTACATGCCCAGAAAATCCCAGTCCTGGGGCTACCGCTATGGCCCCACCATCATGGTGGAGGACGGGGTCTGCCACGCCTGGTTCGCCTCCCCCGGTGACTGCTACGAGGCAGACTGGTTCACCTACCGCCGCTCCGAGGACGGCGGCAAGACCTGGACGGACGAAAAGGTGGTCATGTACCCCGTGGCCGACTCCATGGACTGGTTCTCGGTCTGCGACCCCGCCGTCATCAAGTACGGCGAGTACTACTACATCGGCTATACCTCCACCGTCTTTGCCAACGGCGGCGGCGTCTGCAATAACGGCTTCATCGGCCGCTCCAAGTCCCCCACAGGCCCCTTCGAGCGGTGGTGCGGAAACGGCTGGGGCGAGCACCGCGAGACGGCCAACGGTACCCTCCATTGGCAGGGCAAGCCTTCCCCCGTCATCTACTACGACGAGGACTGGCACAACTGGGGCGCGGGAGAATTCTCTTTTGTTATCAAGGATGAAACCATCTATATCTACTACACCTGGACCTCCAAAGACAGAGACGGCAAGCCCATCGGCGAGACCCGCGTGGCCACCGCTGATATCACCGACGAGAACTGGCCCGGCAAGCTCACCTACCACGGCATGGCCTCCAAGAGAACGGGCGGCGGCAACGATTCCTACGATGTGGTCTACTGCGAGGACCTCGGCAAGTTCATCGCCCTCTCCACCGACCGCCGCTTCACCGAGAATAGCGTCCTGGCGGTCTACGAGTCCGACGACGGCCTGCGCTTTACCCGTGTGAACAGCATCAAGGTCAACACGGGCTGGATGTGCCACAACTGCGGTATCTCGGGCGACCAGCAGCACCACATCAAGTCGGGGGACACCCTGCTGCTGGCCTACGCCTACGGCAACAAGTGGGGCTGCTGGGGTACCCGCCTCCACGATTACGCCTTCGAGGCCATGGAGGAGGACTTCTACGATGAGAGCGAGCTTCAGAACCTCCACCACGAGATCGAGAAGATCGACGATCCCGCCGAGTTCAGCCCCTCCATGCTCTATTTGAGAAAGCCCCACTTCCGCCGCCTCGCCGTGGGGGAGACCCTGGAGATCCCCATGATGACGGGCAACGTCACCTATTCCATGCGCCCCGTGGAGGGAGAGGTCACCTTCTACGATTACGATCCCGCCATCCTCTCCATTGAGAACGGCAAGGCCACGGGTATCTCCGAGGGCTACACCTACGTCCGCGCCGCCTACAAGGGTCTGCTCTGCGAGTTCCTCGCCTACGTGGACAATACCCGCCCCCACGTGGATCCCGACTGGAAGCCCCACCCCGAAAAGGCTGTCACCTCCTTCACCCCCCTCATCACGGATTACGCCGCCTCCCTCCAAAAGCGGGAGATGAAGCAGCTCCGCGGTCTGGCGGTCTACGAAGACGGCACCTGGTTCGAGGTCTGCGGCGACGACGGCGTGACCTACGAAAACCTTGCCCCCGACCTCTTTGAGATCCGCCCCGACGGCAACGTCCTGCCCACGGGCAAGCTCGGCGCGGGGAAGATCACCCTGAAGCTGGGCGATCACGCCTTCGATATCACCTTCACAGTCACCGAGTGATCCCTTATCCCGCAAAAAAATCGGGAAATAGCGGAATGTTCACAAAAAAACTGTATACATTTGTTAGGATTTATAGTATAATAGTATGAATCTACAAAATGAGGTGACGTCCCATGAATCAGCAACCGAAATATCGCAGAATTCTCCTCAAGCTTTCGGGTGAAGCCCTGGCCAACGGACAGAAGGACTCCATCCTGGATTTTACATTCATCGACCAAGTCGCCGCCGTGCTGAAGAAGTGTCTGGAAGCGGGCGTTGAGATCGGCATCGTGGTGGGCGCAGGCAACATTTGGCGCGGCGCGACGGGTCAGGTCAAGATGCAGAGAGCCCGCGCGGATCACATGGGTATGCTGGCCACCACCATGAACGCCATCGCCCTGTCGGATGCCTTTATCCGTAACGGCATGGATACCGTGGTCATGTCCGCCGTGGAGATGGACACCTACGCCGACCACTATACCTCCCGCCACGCCGACCGCCTCCTGAAGGAGGGCAAGATCTGCATCTTCGCGGGCGGTACCGGCTCCTCCTACTTCTCCACCGACACGGGAGCCGCTCTCCGCGCCGCCGAGATCGGCGCCGATGCCATCCTCATGGCCAAGAACATCGACTACCTCTACACCGCCGACCCCCGCAAGGATCCCACCGCCACCCCCATCTACGACGTGACCTACGACGAGATCCTGGAAAAGAACCTCCGAGCCTTCGATATGTCCGCCGTGATCTTCTGCAAGGATAACAACATCGAGTCCTACGGCTTCGGTCTGGCCGACCCCGAGAACATCTACCGCGCCGTCATGGGCGAGCCCGTGGGCACGCGGATGCACAATTGAGTCTCCCCTTATAGGGACCGACGTCCCCGACGGTCCGCAATAACAAAAACAACAAAACACAGGAACATAGAAAGGAAACACCGCCATGAAGTACAACACCAAAGCCCTTGAGGGAAGAATGGACAAGGCCATTGCCGCCTACGAGAACAACCTCGCCGACGTCCGCGCCAGCCAGGCCAACGCAGGCGTTCTGAACCGCGTCACCTTCGACTACTACGGCGCCGCCACCCCCATCAAGGATATGGCCGCCATCTCCCTGTCGGATGCCCGCACCCTGGTCATCACCCCCTACGACAAGTCCACCCTGAAGGCCATGGAGAAGGCCATCCAGATGTCCGACATCGGTATCAACCCCCAGAACGACGGTACGGTCCTCCGCATGATCTTCCCCCAGCTCACCGAGGAGCGCCGTAAGGCTCTGGCCAAGCAGGTCAAGGGCATGGGCGAGGAGGCCAAGGTGGCCCTCCGCAACATCCGCCGCGACGCCATGGACGAGACCAAGAAGGCCAAGAAGGACAGCACCATGACCGAGGACGAGGTCAAGGATGCCGAGAAGGCCATCCAGGACGTCACCGATAAGTACATCAAGAAGGTGGACGCGCTGACCGCCGCCAAGGAGAAGGAGCTCATGGCCATCTGAGGTCGCTCCGCATCCCCAAAACCGAATACCAACACGCGAGGGGCGGGCGATATTGCCCGCCCTTTATGTCAATCCTCCCAAGAAAGGATCGCTCATGCCTCTTTTCAATAAAGACCCCAAAACTGCCGCTCCCGAGACCCCGAGGCTCGACGAGCATTTCAAGCACATCGCCTTCATCATGGACGGCAACGGCCGCTGGGCCAAGAAGCGGGGAATGCCCCGCGAATACGGCCATAAGGTGGGCTCGGCCACCTTCAAAAAGATCTGTATCTACTGCTGCGATATCGGCTTCAAGGCCGTCACGGTCTACGCCTTCTCCACCGAG
>JAGAIH010000089.1 GCA_017626655.1 Clostridia bacterium
GGTTGCGGAGCGACGAGGGCGTCGCTCCCTACAATGGGTCATTGGCAACCGAACCATCGTGCCGAACAGTTCGATAAACCCCAATTTAGTTATTTCTTCCGATCGTCCCCCCGCACATACTGCCGCCAGAACATGATCAGGAAGGGTATCGACACCACAAAGGTGCAAAGATCCGCCAGGGGCTGGGCGGCCACCACGCCGAGAGTCCGCAGACCCAGAGGCAACAGCAGGACGGCGGGGAGGAAGAAGATGCCCTGACGGCAGGAGGCCAGGAAGGTGGCCTGACCCTTGAAGCCCAGGCATTGGTAGAGCTGGTTGACGTAGGTGGAGAAGGCCATGAAGGGCATGACCGCCCCCGAGAGCCAGATGTAGCGGATGCCGACGTGGGCCACCTCGGCGTCGTCGCAGAACCACCACATGATGGGCTCGGCGAAGAGGACGGTCACCGCGGCAAAGAGGACGCAGACCACCGACCCCACCCATGTGGCAAAGGTGAAGGACTGCCAGGCGCGGCGGCGGTTCCCCGCTCCGTAGTTGTAGCCCGCCACGGGCTGGAAGCCCTGGCCGAAGCCGATGACGATATTCCGCACCAGGACGTAGACCTTCCCCGCGATGGTGATGGCCGCCCCCGCCGCGTCGCCGCCGTAGGCGATGGCTTGGATGTTCAGCACCGCCGCCGCCAGACTGCCCAAACCCTGACGGCAGATGGTAGGGAGTCCCGTGGTCACGATGAGACGGTAATCGGCAAAGGATCGGCTGACGTGGCGGAGTCCGATGCGGACGATGGACTTGCCCGACAGGAAGATGACCAGCAGGATGAGGAAGCTGACGGTCTGGCTGATGACGGTGGCCAGCGCCGCACCTCCCGTCTCCATACCGAAGCCGAAGATGAGGATGGGGTCGAGGATGACGTTGAGGATGCCGCCCGAGCTGACCCCCACGGTGGCCAGGGTAGAGTAGCCCTCGCTCCGCAGGGCGTTGCTGAGGACGAAGGTGGCACAGCTGACGGGGGCGCCCATGAGAATGAAGCGGGCGTAGGGGATGGCGTAGGGCATCATGGTGTCGGTACAGCCCAGCAGGCGCAAAAAGGGCTGAAGCACCGAAAGCCCCAGTATGGCGATGACACCGCCCACCAGCACGGCGGCGAAGAAGGCGCTGGAGGCGTACCGCGAGGCGGCCTCGTTCTCTTTCGCCCCCAGCTTGCGGCTGATGAGACTGCCCGCGCCCACCCCGAGGCCGAAGCCGATGGCCTGGATGATGGCCATGACGGCGTATACCGCCCCCACGGCGGCCGAGGCGGACTTATTGATCTGGGAGACGAAGTAGGTGTCGGCGGTGTTGTAGATCACGGTGATGAGCATACCGATCACCGTGGGGATGGCCAGGGAGGTCACCAGCCGCGGGATGGGGGTATCCATCATGCGGCGGTATTGGGCCTCGGCGGCGGGGGTGGTGGGAGTCACGGGGGGCACTGGATCATCTTCTTTCTTTGAAAGTGTGTAACTGATTGTATTATAGCATAAAAAAGCAAAAACCGCAAGATCCTGTTGGGAGTTGCGGTCAGTTTTGAAGAGCGAAGCAGGGTGTCATGCGCTCCAAATCCGGGTCTGTCGGGGAGTTTGCCTTTCCGTTGCGCCCGCAGGCGCACTTCATTTGTGGTCTATCGGAACGATAGACCACAACTTGAAGCTCCCTACTCCTCCAGCCTCCACCCATGATCCCCGTGGTAGATCATGAGCCTCGTCATACCGCCGTCGATGCAGATGTTCTCCCCCGTGATGAACCCCGCCATGTCGGAGCAGAGGTAGACCACCATGTTGGCGATATCGGTGGGATCTCCCACCCGTCCCGCGGGCTGTTGGGTGGCGTCGGGGCCCTCGTAGACGGTGTAGGCATTGTCGATCCAGCCGGGAGAGATGGAATTGACCCGCACGCGCCCCGCAAGGCTCACGGCCAGGGCGTGGGTAAGGGCCGAGATGCCTCCCTTGGCGGCGGTGTAGCTCTCGGTCTCGGGCTGGCTCATGCGGTCGCGGGAGGAGGAGATGTTGATGATGCTGGACCCCACGGGCATATGGGGCGCAAAGAGCTTGGACAGGTAAAAGGGAGCGGTGACTCCCACGCGCAGGGCGTACTCGAAGTCCTCGTAGCTCCCCTCGGTGATGCCCGTCATGAGGGGGGCGGCGTTGTTGACCAGGATATCCACTCTTCCATGCTCCGCCAGCACTTTGTCGGCGAAGCGCTCCAGGGTGGCCTTGTCAGCAAGATCACCCACAAAATGATCGTTTTCCAGCAGGTCGATGACACGGACCGTAGCGCCTGCGGCCTCCAGCTGACGGCGGATGCACAGACCGATGCCCCGCGCGCCGCCTGTGACCACGGCGATCTTTCCCTTCAGATCTACGTTCATATCAGTTTCTTCCCGTCCGAGAAAGCCTGACCCACCTTCTCGCCCAGTGTCCAGTAACCGTGGCTGACGCTATCGTAGCAGATGGGGTTCAGGGCCTTGGCGTCCACCTTGCCCGACTCATCCAAGATGCTCTCATCAGCCGAAATATTCACGATCTCACCGATGCAGATGCCGTCCTCGTTGAACTTCAGGAGCTTACACTCCACGGTCATGGGCAGCTCCTCGATGATGGGGGCGTTGACGAACTCGCTCTTTACGGCGTGGAAGCCCGCGCGGGTAAACTTGTCGGGGATATCGTTAGCCGAGACGATGCCCACGTAGTCGCAGGGCACCACGGTGTCGGCGGTGGCGAAGCTGATCGTGAAGGCCCCCGTCTTTTTGATGTTCTCGGTGGTCTTGTGGTCATCCGCGAGGCAGACCATGACCATGTTGGTATCGTAAATGCCGCCCCAGGCCGCGTTCATGGCGTTGGGGGTGCCGTCCTCGGCGTAGGTGCCGATGATGAGGACGGGCATGGGGTAGAGCCAGGTTTTCTTGCCGAAGTTTTTACGCATGATAGGGGTTCCTTTCGATATGATTTTTAGGGGAGAGGGATTCAAATTTGGGTTTATCGGGTTGTTTGAGAAAGTGAAAAAGCCTATGGCAGTAAACTCCCCCACCGCCTGCGGGCGGAGCCCCCTCGGGGAGGGAGCCTTGGAGCGCGGGGCTAAATTGCTTATCGGGTAACAAATCTCCGCGGGTTTTGGCGAAAGGCTCCCTCCTTGAGGGGGCTCCCGCGAAGCGGGTGGGGGAGTTTACCAAATGGAGGAGGTATTCTCACCCATCAGCCCGATAAACCCCAATTTATCATCAATCACCTACGCCGTTAAACACAAACTCATCCATCCGCCCAAACGCCTCCTTGACTCGCTCAAGAGGCAACGCCACGTTCAGTCGGATGTGGGTGGTGCCGCCGTGGCCGGTGCCGTCCTGCCAGGCGACGCCTACGTCGTGACCCATCTTCACCAGCTCGGGGAGGGTCTTGCCGTGGGTCTTCAGCCACTCGGCGCAGTCCATGAAGATCATGTAGGTGCCCTGGGGGTAGGCGGCGGTGACACCCTTGAAATGGGTACGGATGTAGTCCATGGCGTAGTCAATATTCTCGGTCAGCACCGCGCACAGCTCGTCCACCCACTCCGCGCCCTCGTCGCTGTAGCCGCCGATGAGGGCGTACATGGAGAGGACGTTCATGTTGTTGTAGTGGGACAGGGAGGACTCCTTCTCCACCCGATCGCGGAGGCGGTCGTTGTAGATGATGTGGTAGGACCCCACCAGACCCGCCAGGCTGAAGGTCTTGGTGGTGGCGTACTGGGCCACCGTCCGCATACGGGCGTCCTCGCTCACCGACTGGGTGGGGATGTGCTTGTTCCCCGCCAGGATGATGTCCGACCAGATCTCGTCCGACACCACGTAGACGTCGTGCTTGCGGTACAGCTCCATGACCGCCTCGATCTCCCACCGCTCCCAGACTCTTCCCGTAGGATTGTGGGGAGAGCAGAACAGGGCGGCGCGGATGCGGTTTTCGGTGATCTTTCTCTCCATGTCGCAAAGATCCAGCCGCCAGACACCGTTTTCGTCCAGGACGAGGGGGCTCTCCACGATATGGTAGCCCGCGTTGGTGAGAGACCCCATGAAGCCCATGTAGACGGGGCTGTTGAGGAGGACGTTGTCGCCCTTGGAGCAGAAGGTCCCCAGGGCGGAGAGGATACCGCCCAGCACGCCGTTTTCGTATCCGATGTGCTTTTTCTCCAGACCGACTACACCGTTGCGGGTGGTCTGCCAGTGTATGATGGCGTCGAAATACTCCTCGCGGGGGTCGAAGTAGCCGAAGCAGGGGTGGCTGATGCGCTCCGCCATGGCTCTCGTCACCGAGGGGGCGGTGGGAAAATTCATGTCGGCCACCCACATGGGGATGGGGTCGAAGCCCTCCCGGGGCTTGCCGGGGGCCCAGCCTTGGCCCAGGGCATCCACGGCCAGGGCATCCTTGCCCTCACGGCGGAGGATGGTGGTGAAATCGTATTTCATGGCGGTATACCTCGTTTCTCGTATGGTCTTGGGATCGGGCGTTCTTACGTTCCCTCGGTCTCCCGCCGCTTGCGGGCCAGGAGGGTCTCGAACCACAGATTGGGGGCGGGCATGGGGGAGATGGGCTCCATGGTGGATACGGCCCCTCTCGTCACGGTGCGGGTGGCGCGGGGACCCCGATCCTCGGCGGGCTTACCGTCCACCAGGGCCGAGCCGTGGCTCCCCAGGGCCTCCGCCGAGCAGAGCATGGCCGACAGCACCGACCGCTGGGTCAGGA
>JAGAIH010000090.1 GCA_017626655.1 Clostridia bacterium
ATCGTGGCCATCAAGGAGGCCTCGGGCAATATGTCCCAGATCGCCGAGATCGCGTCTCTGGTGGAGGGTAAGATGGATATCTACTCGGGCAACGACGACCAGATTGTCCCCGTCCTGTCCTTGGGCGGTAAGGGTGTGATCTCGGTGCTGTCCAACATCCTGCCCACCGAGACCTCGCTGATGTGCAAGAAGTTCTTCGCCGGTGACGTGGCGGGGGCCCGTCGGATGCAATTGGATTACCTCGAACTCATCAACGCCCTCTTCTGTGAGGTCAACCCCATCCCCGTCAAGGCCGCCTGCGCCGCCATGGGCCTCTGCGAGAATTACGTCCGCCTGCCTCTGACCCCCATGGAGGAGGACCACAGACAGAACCTGCTCCGCCTCATGCGTAAGGCAGGGCTGGACGTATAAGAACGAGGGGCTCTGCCCCTGACCCCCGGCAGGGCTCTGCCCTGCACCCGCTTAAGAACCTTTTTGCAAAAAGGTTCTTAAGGATCTCCAAAAACCTTTAAAACATTAGATCAAGATCTGCCAAGGTCAGCCCGTACCCGAAGCCGTCTGTGCGACCCCCATGGGGCCCCTGACCCATTTGGTTATTTGGGTCTTGTAAAGACCGGATGCAGATCAAAAGGATATACTGCTATGAAACTACTGATCTCCGGCCTTTGCGGCCACATGGGTACCGAGGTGGCGAGGCTTGCTCTGGCGGGCTGCCGCGGGGCCGATCCCGCCGCTACGGTGGGCGTGGATATGAACGCCTGCGGTGCCGAGGGAATGCCCTGCGCTGTCAGCTTCGAGACCGCCGCCGACCCCGTGTTTACCACCGCCGACTGCATCGTGGATTTCTCCCACCATTCCGCCACCCCTGCCCTCCTGGACTACGCCGTGACCCACAAGATCCCCGTGGTCCTGGCCACCACGGGCCATACCGAGGAGGAGAAGGCCGCCATCGGTAAGGCCGCCGAGGCCATCCCCGTGTTCTTCGCCGCCAACTTCTCCCTGGGGGTTGCCCTCCTGATCGACACCGCCCGCCAGGTGGCCGCCGCCATGCCCGAGGCCGAGATCGAGATCATCGAGAAGCACCACGACCGCAAGCTGGACGCCCCCAGCGGCACCGCCCTGGCCATCGCCAACGCTCTGTGCGAGGTCAGACCCGACGCCGCCGTGGTCACGGGTAGAAGCGGCTACGGCAAGCGCACCCCAAACGAAATCGGCATCCACGCCATCCGCATGGGGAATATCGTGGGGGAGCATGAGGTCATCATCGGCACCCCCAACCAGACCATTACCCTCAAGCACGAGGCCCACGACCGCGCCCTCTTTGCCGAGGGAGCATTGGCCGCCGCCGAGTTCCTTTGCAAGGGTAAGAGCGCGGGGCTGTATAACATGACTGATCTGGTCGCCAAGAATTAACCGAGAGGTAACCATATGAAAATCGCAATTTACGGCTACGGCAACTTAGGCAAGGGCGTGGAAGCCGCCATGCGCCAGAACCCCGATGTGGATCTCATCGGCGTGTTCTCCCGCCGGGATCCCGCCACCGTCTCCACCCGCACGGGTACCCCTGTGTACGCCGCCTCGGATATCCTGCAATACAAGGACAAGATCGACGTCCTCATCCTCTGCGGCGGGAGCGCCACCGACCTGCCCGAGCTGACCCCCGCCCTGGCCAAGGATTTTTGCGTGGTGGACAGCTTCGACACCCACGCCAACATCCCCGCCCATTTCGCCAAGGTGGACGCCGCCGCGAAGGAGGGGGGCAACCTCTGCCTCATCTCGGCGGGCTGGGATCCCGGTATGTTCTCCATCGCCCGTGTCTATGGCCAGGCCATCCTCCCCGAGGGGCAGGACTACACCTTCTGGGGCCGTGGAGTGAGCCAAGGCCACTCGGATGCCATCCGCCGTATCCCCGGCGTGGTGGACGCCCGCCAGTACACCGTCCCCGTCCCCGAGGCGCTGGAGGCGGTAGGCCACGGTGAGAACCCCACCCTGACCACCCGCGACAAGCACACCCGGGAGTGCTACGTGGTGGCCGCCGAGGGTGCCGATAAGGAGGCCATCCGCGAGGCCATTATCACCATGCCCAACTACTTCGCCGATTACGATACCACCGTCACCTTCATCACCGCCGAGGAGATGGCGCGGGACCACGCGGGCCTGCCCCACGGCGGCGAGGTCATCCGCAACGGCCGCACCGGTATCCACGGACTGTCCACCCACACCATCCGCTACAGCCTGCGCCTGGACTCCAACCCCGAGTTCACCGCCTCGGCCCTGGTGGCC
>JAGAIH010000091.1 GCA_017626655.1 Clostridia bacterium
CCTGGCCGATAAGACCGCCATCATCAAGCAGACGGGCAACGCCGCCCTGATCCCCGCCGAGGCTTCCTCCGAGGCCCCCGTCCCCGCCGTCCCCGTCCCCGGCGAGACCCTCTGCACCGTCCTCTTCACAGGCGGCACCACGGGCAAGTCCAAGGGCGCCAAGCTCTCCCACCGAGCCGTCATGGAGGGCACCAAGAACGGCTGCTACGGCATCAAGACCATCTTCGGCGACCGCTACCTCCTGGTCCTCCCCCTGACCCACGTCTTCGGTCTCATCCGCAACCTCATGACCTCCCTCTACACCGGCAGTACCCTCATGATCTGCCGCAACAACAAGGATATGTTCCGCGACGCGGCGGTCTTCAAGCCCACCATCATGGTCATGGTCCCCGCCCTGGCCGAGATGGCCCTGGGGCTTTCCAAGCAGTTCGGCCGCAATATGCTGGGCCCCGATATGAGGACCATCATCTGCGGCGCCGCCGCCGTGCCTCCCTACCTGGTCCGCGAGTACGACAAGCTGGGCATCACCCTCCTGCCGGGATACGGCCTCACCGAGTCTGCCAACCTGGTCAGCGGCAACCCCGAGGCCCTCCGCAAGCCCGAGTCGGTAGGCTTGATCTACGGCGGCATGGACTATAAGATCGTGGACGGCGAGCTGTGGCTCAAGGGGGTCAACATGATGGACGGCTACGTGGGCGGCGCCGATAACGATATCGCCTACGAGGACGGCTGGTTCAAGACGGGCGACCTGGTCCGCATCGACGAGGAAGGCTTCCTCTACATCACGGGCCGCATCAAGGAGATCATCGTGCTCCAGAGCGGCGAGAACGTCTCCCCTGCCGAGCTGGAGGTCATGTTCTACGGCATCGACGCGGTGCAGGACTGCGTGGTCTACGATCGCATGGTCAACGGCGCCCAGATCCTGGTGCTGGAGATCCTGCCCCGCACGTCCACCGTCAAGGCCCTGGGCATCACCGATCTTGACGCCTACTTCCGTGAGGAGATCCGCAAGATCAACGAGACCCTGCCTCCCTTCGAGCGCATCCAAAGAATCGTCCTCCGCGATACCGATTTCCCCCGTACCCCCGCCATGAAGATCGACCGAAAGAAAGCGAGTGAACCCCAATGAACAGAAACGAGATCAAAGCAAAGCTCTGTGAAATCATGAAGCTGGCCATGCCGACCCTGGAGATCAGCGAGGAGACCATGAACGAGTCCGCCGGCCTGGCCTCCGACCTGGGCCTGTCCTCGGTAGGCGTCCTCTATATCGTCATCGGCATCGAGGAGATGTTTGGTATCCGCTTCGACGACGTGGGCTTCTCCGACTTCGAGACCCTGGGTGACGTCATCGACTACATCGAAAAGAAGGTCGGCGCATGAGGTGGCTTCTGAGTGAGCCTCAGTACGGGGATATGATCCGGGTCAAATCGGGAACCATCTACCACTACGGCATCTACGTCTCGGACGCCGAGGTCATCCAGTTCGGCCTGGCCCCCGCCGCCCGCCCTGCGCTGAAGGACAGCGAGGTGGAGGTCCTGGCCACCGATATCGACACCTTCCTGGGCGGACAGTTTCTGGAGGTGGCGGAGTTCGACCGCAAGGAAAAGAAGGCCAACCGCTCCCCCGAGGAGGCGGTCTCTGCCGCCCGCGCCCGCCTGGGGGAGAGAGGCTACCACATCCTCTACAATAACTGCGAGCATTTCGCCCACGAGTGCGTGAGCGGGAAGCACTACTCCGAGCAGGTGGATGGGGTCAGGGATATGTTCCGTAGCCTGTTCAAAAAGGATTGAGCCGAAAACACGGAATCAGCCTGTTCGTTTCGGTATCCTTATATCCGCTTAAGACCCGAACGCCGTCTGTTTCTGTAATTTTTTTGACTGAATATGAACAAATGGCGTTTTTTCTCTTGACAAAAAAACCGATATGCTCTATAATGAGTATAACAACTTCTATGAAAGGAAGAATTCACCATGAAAAAGACTATTCGCGCTCTTCTGATTTGCCTCGCTCTCATTCTTTGCCTGACCCCCGTTCTCATGGCCTGCGATTCCGCTGACTCCAAAGGCGGCAATGATGTCACCAACAATGAAAACGCGGGTAACGACGCCGCCTCGGTTGAGGGCAGACGCATCGCCACCTACACCTCCTTCGACAAGTCTCACAAGGTCCGTATGTACCAGATCGAGGAGACCAACGGTGCCGAGAAGGTCAAGTGCTCCCTGGTCCTCTACACCGCCGACGGCGCCATCCTGGATTCCGTCACCTTCGACGTGAAGGTCAACGGCGAGGATGCCAAGTTCGAGTGCTTCCACAAGGCTACCTGGCACGACGATAAGGTCGAGATCATTGTCAGAGATCACGACAACGCCGAGACCACCTACACCCTGAAGTACAGCAAGTAAGACCATACCCCACACGGCCCGCTTCGGCGGGCTGTTTTTTTGCAAGCGGAAGCAATAAAAGTTGCAAAAACCTCTTGACAAATAAGGTGCTGTGTGCTATAATAGCTCCATCAATTCAAACCCATGACGAAGAAGAGTAGCGCGCACAAAGCCGATCATAGAGAGCCGCCGACGGTGGAAGGGCGGTACGGTCTCCGCGTGAATGGACTTCGGAGGGCAGGACGAGACCCCGAGGGATCGGGAGGTAGTGCCTGACGGGACCCGCGCCCGTTATCCCGCGGAGCATATGACCGTATGCGTGAGAGGATGGCTTTCTTGCGAAAGCGTCAATTTGGGTGGTACCGCGGATCCTTTGATTCGTCCCGAGGCAAAGTAAGACTTTGTTCGGGGCATTTTTATTTGGCTCCGAAGAGGAGGCAATATGTACCGATTCCGCCGATTGGGTAAGCGATGGTGACCCCCATCCGACCAACCACCGAACACCGTAACCAAATACATTATTTACAGGAGATACAACCATGAGTGCACAAGAGATGAAGAAAGAGATTCCCTACAAGATCTATATCAGCGAGGAGGATATGCCCAAGGCATGGTACAACCTCCGCGCCGACATGAAGAATAAGCCCGCCCCTCTGCTCAACGCCGAGACCCACGAGCCCATGTCCTACGACGACCTCCGTCCCGTTTTCTGCGACGAGCTGATCCGCCAGGAGCTGGACGATACCACCCCCTACATTGAGATCCCCGAGGAGATCCGCTCCTTCTACAAGATGTACCGCCCCGCTCCCCTGGTCCGCGCCTACTGCCTGGAGGAGAAGCTGAAGACCCCCGCCAAGATCTACTACAAGTTCGAGGGCAACAACACCTCGGGCTCCCATAAGCTCAACTCCGCCATTGCCCAGGCCTACTACGCCAAGAAGCAGGGCCTGGACGGCGTCACCACCGAGACGGGCGCGGGCCAGTGGGGTACCGCTCTGTCCATGGCCTGCGCGTACCTGGGCCTGGATTGCCGCGTCTACATGGTCAAGGTCAGCTACGAGCAGAAGCCCTTCCGCCGCGAGGTCATGCGGACCTACGGCGCTCAGGTGACCCCCTCCCCCTCCACCACCACTGAGGTAGGCCGCAAGATCCTGGAGAAGCACCCCGGTACCGGCGGATCTCTGGGCTGCGCCATCTCCGAGGCCGTGGAGGCCGCGGGCAATCTCGGCAACTACCGCTACGTGCTGGGAAGCGTCCTGAACCAGGTCATGCTCCACCAGTCGGTCATCGGCCTGGAGACCAAGATCGCCATGGACCAGTACGGCATCAAGCCCGACATCATCATCGGCTGTGCCGGCGGCGGCTCCAACCTGGGCGGTCTCATCGCCCCCTTCATGGGCGAAAAGCTCCGCGGAGAGGCCGACTACCGCATCATCGCCGTGGAGCCCGCCTCCTGCCCCAGCTTCACCCGCGGTAAGTTCGCCTACGATTACTGCGATACGGGTATGATCTGCCCCCTGGCCAAGATGCACACCCTGGGCAGCGGCTTCATCCCCGCCCCCAACCACTCGGGCGGCCTGCGCTACCACGGCATGAACCCCGTTTTGTCCCAGCTCTACCACGACGGCCTCATGGAGGCCACCACCGTCAAGCAGACCGAGGTTTTCGAGGCCGCCGAGTACTTCGCCCGCGTGGAGGGCATCCTCCCCGCCCCCGAGTCCAGCCACGCCATCCGCGTCGCCATGGACGAGGCCATCAAGTGCCGCGAGACCGGCGAGGAGAAGACCATTCTCTTCGGCCTGACGGGTACGGGCTACTTCGATATGGTGGCCTACGAGAAGTTCAACAACGGCCAGATGACCGACTACGTCCCCACCGACGACGACCTGGCTATCGGCTTCGCAGGCCTCCCTAACATGGATATGTAATGCCAAAAGCATCCCCGCTCTCCCCAAAGAGGGCGGGGAAGCACCCTAAACAGGGAGGATCGGGCATTTCAGCGGAAACGAACCGCTGATAAATCTTCCGAAAATTCTTGAAATTATTTTCACAAAACCTATTGACATTTTGAGACCTTTATGATATAATATCAATGTTGCGGAAGCGTAGCTCAGCTGGTTAGAGCGCACGGTTCACATCCGTGAGGTCGCGGGTTCGAGCCCCTCCGTTTCCACCAAAAAGAAAAGCCTGTGCCAAGCACAGGCTTTTCTTTTTGGCGAAATGTGTGGGTGAGAAAAACGCGTTCAAGCTGCAAGATAACGAGGAGATTATATATCTGTAGCGACCAAAGGGAGCGGAGAGCAGCTTGATCAGCTCGCCGAAGGCGAGGTGGGGGTTCAGAGCCGCTCCCTTTTGGCAACCTTGAGCCTGTGCAACAGCCGGGCTTTTCTGCTTTACGGAAAAAGATAACTCTTGTTACCGAAAAGTGCAAGCAAAACCATATGTGAATAATATGTAAATAATACCGCCAAACCCTCCACAAATCCTGTAATTTATTGTATAATTGTATATTGAAATAGAGTGCCTAAATAGGGCATCCAACATAAACATTACTCGGAGGTACTTACCATGACTCTCGTGATCCTGGCCGCAGGTATGGGCTCCCGTTTCGGCGGCGTCAAGCAGATGGAGCCCATCGACAAGGACGGCAACTTTATCATCGACTATTCGGTCTTCGACGCCAAGCGCGCGGGCTTTGACAAGGTGGTCTTCATCATCAAGGACGCCATCGCTACGGACTTCAAGGCTACCATCGGCGCCCGTGTGGAGAAGCACATCGCCGTGGAGTACGCCTACCAGGAGCTTTCCGACATTCCCGAGGGCTACACCGTCCCCGAGGGCCGTATCAAGCCCTGGGGCACTACCCACGCCGTCCGCTCCACCCGTGAGATCGTCAAGGAGCCCTACGGCGTCATCAACGCCGACGATTTCTACGGCCGCAATACCTATGAGAAGCTGGCCGCTCACCTCTCCAAGCTGGAGAAGGGCGAGCTGGGCGGAGACGGCGTCTGCCATTGCTGCGCCGTAGGCTTCAAGGTTAACAAGACCCTCACCGACAAGGGCGGCTGCTCCCGCGGCATCTGCAAGGTGGACGAGAACGGTATGCTCTACGACCTGGTGGAGACCCACAAGATCGAGAAGCTGGGGAATGACGCACAGTATCCCGATGCCGACGGCAATATGGTCTTCCTGGACGGCGAGACCGTGGTCTCCATGAACTGCTGGGGTTTGGGTGCCGAGACCATCCCCATGCTGGACGCCGATTTCGACGTGTTCATGGCCAACCTGAAGAACGCCGCCGATCCCGCCAAGGCCGAGTGCCTGCTCCCCTCCTCCATCGACACCTTCGTTAAGGCAGGCAAGGTGGACGTCAAGGTCTACCCCACCGAGAGCGAGTGGTACGGCGTGACCTACAAGGAGGATAAGCCCTGGGTCGTGGAGTCCATTCAGAAGCTCATCGATGCGGGGGAGTACCCCGAGCATCTGTGGGGCTGATCCCATGACTCAGCCGACCTATGAGCAGGTGCTGGCCGTCTGTGACCGCTTCGCCTTCGGGGGAGCCGTGACCGACCTCAAGGTCTGCGGCAACGGCCACATCAACAGCACCTATATCGTCACTGATGAAAACGGAAAGCGTTATATCCTCCAGATCCTCAACACCGCCATCTTCAAGGATCCCACAGGGGTCATGAACAACATCGCGGCGGTCACCGACCATATCCGTAAGGGCTTGGCCGAGGCGGGCGAGGACACCGAGCGGGGAACCATGAAGGTGATCCTCACACGGGACGGCGACAAGGGCTACACCGACGAAGAGGGCCGCTTCTGGCGCGCCTACGACTTCGTGGAGGGGACCGTCTGCCGCCTCACGCTGGACAGCCCCGAGACCTTTGCCCGGGTGGGCGAGGCCTTCGGAGACTTCCAGAGAAGGCTGTCGGACTTCGATGCTTCACAGCTCATTGAATCCATCCCAAATTTCCATAACACCAAGAAGCGCTACGCCGACTTCCTGGCCGCAGTGGAGAGAGATGCCACGGGACGGGCCGAGCTTGTGCGGGATGAGATCAAGTTCATCACCGACCGCGCCGACAAATGTTCCCTCATCGTGGACGCCCTGGCGTGCGGCGACCTTCCCCTCCGCGTGACCCACAACGATACCAAGCTCTCCAACATCCTCTTGGACGAGACCACCGAGGAGGCCGTCTGCATCATCGACCTGGACACCGTCATGCCCGGCTCCAGCCTGTACGACTTCGGCGACTCCATCCGCACGGGTGCCGCCTCCGCCGCCGAGGACGAGCCCGATCTCGATAAGGTCCACTTCCTCCCCGAAATGTTCAGGGCCTACGCCCGCGGCTTCATCAAGGGTACGGGGGGCGCGCTGACCGAGAGGGAACTTCAAATGCTCCCCGACGGCGGCTACATCATCACCCTGGAGCAGGCCATCCGCTTCCTGGGGGATTACCTGGACGGCGACACCTACTACCACACCGACTACCCCGACCATAACCTCGTCCGCGCCCGTACCCAGCTCAAGCTGGTGGCCGAGACCGAGGGGTGTATGGAGGAGCTGCGGAGGTTCGTTCGCAGTCTGAAATAATCACTGTTTTCCCGAATATAACCGAAAAGGAGACCACCCCATGTCCATCCTCATCACCGGCGGAACCGGTTTCATCGGCTCCCATACCGTCGTCGAACTCATCGAAGCCGGCGAAACCCCCATCATCGTGGACAATCTCTGCAACAGCAAGGAGATCGTCCTGGACCGCATCGAGACCATCACGGGCAAGCGCCCCAAGTTCTACAAGGCCGACCTCTGCGACGCCGAGGCGCTGGACAAGGTTTTCACCGAGAACCCCGATATCGAGAGCGTCATCCACTTCGCGGGTATGAAGGCCGTGGGCGAGTCGGTGGCCATCCCCGCCGCCTACTACTACAACAATCTGGTCTCCACCCTCAACCTCTGTGAGGCCATGAAGAAGCACGGCGTCAAGATCATCGTCTTCTCCTCCTCGGCTACCGTCTACGGCGATCCCGCCGAGATCCCCATCAAGGAGACCACCCCCCTGGGCAAGACCACCAACCCCTACGGCGAGACCAAGCAGATGATCGAGCGGATCCTCTCGGATATTCAGTACGCCAACAGGGACTGGTCGGTGAGCATCCTGCGCTACTTCAACCCCGTGGGCGCCCACAAGTCGGGCCTCATGGGCGAGGACCCCAAGGGTATCCCCAATAACCTGTTCCCCTACGTCACCCAGGTGGCCACGGGCCGCCGCTCCTACCTCAATATCTTCGGCGACGATTACGATACCCCCGACGGCACCGGCGTCCGCGACTACATCCACGTGGTGGACCTGGCCCGCGCCCACCTCTGCGCCCTGAACCGCGCCCGCGCCGTCAGCGGCGTGGAGTATTACAACGTCGGTACTGGCCACGGCTACTCGGTGCTGGATATTGTCAAATCCTTTGAGGCCGCCACGGGGAAGGCCGTCCCCTACAAGATCGTGGATCGCCGCCCCGGTGACATCGCCACCTGCTACGCCGACGCCACCAAAGCCAAGGAAATCCTCGGCTGGGAGGCGCAGTACGATATGGTGGATATGTGCCGCGACGCGGATCGCTGGCAGACCATGAATCCCAACGGCTACGACGCGTAAAAAAGGAGAACCATACCATGAACATCTATTCCCGCCCCTGGGGCACCATTTCGAGCGGCGAGACCGCGACTCTCTTCACTCTGGTCAACGATAACGGCATGACCGTGGAGATCACCGACTTCGGCGGCACCATCATCAGCATCAAGACCGCTGACCGTAGCGGCAAGCTCACGGATATCTGCCTGGGCTACGATTCGCTGTCCGACTACGAAAAGGCCGACGGCTACCTGGGCGCCCTGGTGGGCCGTGTGGCCAACCGCATCGCGGGGGCCTCCTTCGAGCTGGAGGGCAAGACCTACAGCCTCTACGCCAACGATGGCGGAAACTGCCTCCACGGCGGCAAGAAGAGCTTCTCCTACGTCATCTGGAAGTCCGAGGCCGCCGCCGACGCCGATAAGGCCGCCCTCACCCTCACCTACTTCTCCCCCGACGACGAGGAGGGCTTCCCCGGTAACCTCACTACCAAGGTCACCTATACCCTGGACAATAGTAACGCCCTGGCCATCCGCTACGAGGCCGAGTGTGACAAGGCCTGCCCCCTGAACCTCACCAACCACGCCTACTTCAACTTGGCGGGCAACGCCTCAGGCCCCGTCTTCGGCCAGACCCTCTGGATCGACGCCGAGTCCTACCTGGCGGGTGACAAGGATCTGATCCCCGTGGCGGTCAAGCCCGTGGACGGCACCCCCTTCGACTTCACCGAGCCCAAGCCCATCGGTAAGGACTTCTTCGCCGACTTCGCCGACCTCCGCATGGCAGGCGGCTACGATCATTGCTTCAACTTCGCAGGCTGGAAGAAGTGCAAGTCGGGCGGTACTCTCCTGCTCCGCGCCGTAGCCTACGAGCCCGTGTCGGGGCGTAAGATGGAGATGTACACCAACCAGCCCTGCGTCCAGTTCTACTCCGCCAACTTCCTGAAGAACCCCTGTTTCCCCCTCCGCGGCGGCAAGCCCCAGCAGACCCAGACCGCCTTCTGCCTGGAGACCCAGACCATGCCCGACAGTATCCACCATCAGGGTGACGCCGACTTCACCGACGGTGTCCTCCGCGCGGGCGAGAAGTACGATTACACCACGGTGTA
>JAGAIH010000092.1 GCA_017626655.1 Clostridia bacterium
GAGGGGAAGGTATTCGGCTCGTGCTTTTCGTTAGCCAGGATAAGCTATTGGTATCTGTATGTTTTTGGGTATCAGCCAAGGAAACGGATGACGCATTGACCTTCCCCTCGGGGGAAGGGGGACCGCGATAGCGGTGGATGAGGGTCACCCAAGAACATACTGATCAGTTCCGTCAAACAGTTCGATAAACCCCAATTTGAAAGACAACCGAACAATCACTCTTTTCTATCCTTCAAGACCGTTTGCCACTTCAGACAGACCAACAACAAAAATATCCCCCGCCGCGTGGGCGAGGGATGATACAGTACAGATCAACGAAGCAGTAAGTAGAACATCAGCGCCGCCTCCAGGAGTCCGATCAGACCCAGGACGGCCAGGCCTACGGTATGGGGCTTTCTGACCTTGACGGGGGTGATGAAGGCAACGGCGGTGATGAGGATGAGGGCGGGGTAGAGCCAGGGGGAGACGGGGGCGGGAGCCAGCACCGACAGGGCGTAGGTCAAAGGAAAGATCACCGCCGCCGTGGTGACGGGGACCCCCATGAAGTGGGTGCGTCTTCCTCCCTCGGTGGCCTGTCTGGTCTCCTCGGTGACGTTGAAGTAGGCCAGGCGGATGAGGGCGCAGAGGATGTACAGGCCGCTGACCGCCCAGACCGCGATCCGGTCGCAGAGGGCGGCGGCAGAGGTCATGCTGACCGCCACGGAGGCGGGGAGGACACCGAAGCAGACGATGTCGCAGAGGGAATCCAGCTGGATGCCGAAGCGCTTCTCCTCCTCGGTGGACTTTTTGCGGGTGCGGGCGATCTTGCCGTCGAACATATCGCAGATGCCCGAGGCCAAGAGGCAGAACAGGGCGGTGAAGGGGTCCCCCGTCACGGCAAAGCCAATGCCCACGGCCGAGATCAAAAGGCTGACATACGTCAGGATAACGGTATAGTTGTAAAAGCCGATCATGAGTCTCTCCTTGCGGTACTTTGCGTAGTCATTACCCTATATTATACATCATTTCGGCGGGATGTGCAAGATGTTTGGGGAAAATTTTCGACAAAAAAGCCTTCCTTTCTTTTCTCTTGCAAAATTCCCCGTTTTATGCTATACTTTTTTCAGAAATTTCATTTTCCGCGGCACATTTGCCCCCGCCGCGTTGTGTATATAGGTGAGGGGTACTTCCCCCCACCGAAAGGAGGCTTTTATGATCCTCAACGACTTTGAGATCGTATCTCTCTACCACGCCCGCAACGAGCAGGCGGTGGAGATCACCCAGAAGCAGTACGGCACCTACTGCCATACGGTCTCCATGAACATCCTGAACAGCCAGCCCGACGCCGAGGAGTGCGTCAACGATACCTGGGTGGCGGCGTGGAACACCATGCCCCCCAAGTGGCCCCAAAGCCTCTGCGGCTACCTGGGCAAGCTGGTCCGCAACATCTCCCTCAACCGCCTCAAAGCCCTCCGCCGCGAGAAGCGGGACGCCTCCCTGACCGTGGCCTTTGAGGAGCTGGAGGACATCATCCCCGCCCCCGACGAGACCGAGTCCGCGGTAATCTGCGGGTGGCTGGACGAGTATCTGGGGACGCTGCCCCGGCTGGACCGCCAGCTCTTCGTGGGGCGGTACTGGTACAACCACTCGGTCAAGGCCCTGGCCAGACACTACGGCATGACCGCCAACGCTACCACCAAGCGCATTACCCGCGTCCGCGAGGGTCTGCGGGATTTCCTGATTGAAAGGGGGTACACACCGTGAGAGGCGAGGTATTATTTGAGAAAATGACGGGCATTTCGGATGCCTACATCGCTGAGGCGGCCCTGGTGGCTCCCGTGGGGGTAGCCGCGCCCAAGAAGAGGCCTTTTGCTTCCCTGTCCCGCGCTTTGAACAGCGGGTGGGGGGTGGCCTGCATTTGCTTCATCGTGGCCATCGCTTCCGTGGTGGGCATGGTGGCTTGGGGGCGGATGGGGGAGATGACGGGGCCCGGAAGCGACCCCTCCGTGCGGTTCGCCTTCTCCTACGAGATGACCACCAACGACGGCTCGGCGTGGAGCGGCACCGCCATGCCCGGGGATGTGGTGAATGTCAGCACCACGATCGTCAATCACGGAAAGACCTTCGTGACGGATGACTTTTTCGCCTGGGCGAGATTCGTTTTGCAGGAGGACGAGTCGGTGGTGATTGAGGGAGACTATCCCCTTGTGGAATCCATCAAGCACCCTGTAAAAAATGGGGATCAAGGTACGATATCCTTCCACTTCCATATTCCCGAGAACGCCACCCCCGGGGTGTACGATCTGGTGCTGTCCTACGACGGCGAAAAGCAGGTGTTCGGCGGGGCTTTGACGGTGGGGGATCCCAACGCCAGATTCTCCTTCGGCTACAAGCTCGCGGGAGATGCCTTGACAGGAGCCTCCTACCTCATGGATACGTGGATCACCAACGAGGGAGAGCCCTTCACCTTTGAAGGTTCTTCCATGGGCTTTGCCCCCGCCGCCGTGCTCATTCACATGGAGACACAATACCGCATAAACAGCTCCTTTGGCAGGGACGACGATCATGGGGTCTTTACGGTCAACACAGGTGACATGCGCTATGTGGTCCAGGAATTTTTCATCCCTGCCGATGCGCCAACGGGAGCCTATACTCTGGAGCTATCCTACGGCGGCGAAAAGCAGGTGTTCGGCGGGGCTTTGACGGTGAGGGAGACGGCAGATACCTACCCGCGGCATGCTTTCTCCTTCGGCTATGAGCCCTTCGGCGGGTTTGCTATCCCGGGCGACCGTATTTCTATCGCGTGCCGAAC
>JAGAIH010000093.1 GCA_017626655.1 Clostridia bacterium
CCCCACAGCACCGCCGTTCCCGCGCTCAGGCGGGAGGACAGGTGGATGCGGGCGTACTTGGCCTCGCGGGGAGTGAGAAACGAGCTAACCGCCGCCTCGCCCCGCCCGCCCACGCGGACCAGATCGTCCAGGCGGGAGAGGAGCAGACGGATGTCCTCGTCACGGATATAGGCGTAATCGCTCATAGCATACCCTGCAAGAAGATGCCCAGGAAGGACAAAAGCACCACCGTAAACAGGAAGGGCATATCCAGGGGCAGACCCTGGAACCACCCGAAGCGGTTGCACAGAGCGCGGATGGGCATGATGAGAGGCTCGGTGACCACGTAGAGGAACGCCCCGATCTTGGTCTGCTCCCCCATGGTAAACCAGCTCAGCACAGCCCGTCCCAGCATGGCGATGGAGGCCACGTCAATGAAGATCAGCACGCATTGCACCAGCACGTACATTCCACCGCTCATAGACTGCCTCCTTCCCCGCGGGACACGGATCTATCTTGGGAAAAGCGGGACTTACTCGACATCCTCGTCGGCGTCCTCCCCGTACTCTTCCTCGTCGTACTCCTCGTACTCCTCTTCGTCGTACTCCTCATACTCCCCGTCCTCGTCGTACTCCTCGTCGTCCTCATACTCTTCCTCGTCCTCGTCGTCCAGCTCCAGCTCGTCCTCGTCCAGCTCCACGCCGTCGGGAACCAGCACCACGGTGGTAGCCTCGGGGCGCACCAGCTCGGCGTTCAGAGCCAGCACGGCGCCCATCATGTAGTCGAACAAACGGAGCACGTCAGAGGCCTCCAGGTCGCCCAGGCGAACCACCACCACGTGACCGGCGGCCAGGCCCTTGACGATGCCCTCGCGGCAGTCGCGGTAGGAGGCGGGGGTGTAGTACAGGTACTCGGGAGTAGGCTCGGGAGCGAACACGGGCTCCACCTTCTCCTCTACGCGCTCACGGTAAGCGGGAGCGTCCTCCTCTACGTACAGACCCGTGCGGGGTGCGTAGTAATCGTCCTCGCGCTCTACTCTCTCGGCGCGGTCGGTACGCTCGGCGCGGTAGTCCCGCTCCTCATAGCGGTCGGCGCGGCGGTCCTCCTCGGGACGGCCCTCAGGGCGGCCCTCGGCGCGGCGGTCAGCCTTGTCATAGGAGCCTGCGTAGTACTCGCTATCGTAACCGGTGTCGAGATCCTCAACCTCGGGTTGGGGCTTGGTGAGCTTCTTGAAAAAATCCTTCATGATGGTATCCTCTGCCTTTCTTTTTTGTATTGATGTATATTCAGATATTGCTTACTTCTTCAGGGGATTCCTTGACAAACAGGCCTCGTCCCACCCGCACCATGGGGGAGCCGCAGGCGGCGGCGGGGATGTAGGATTCGGACATGCCCATGGACATCACCATGGGCTCGGTCATGGAGAGCCGCTCCCAGATGCCGTCGCATAGGGCGCGGGTCCTTCCGAAGATGACCCGATACGCCTCCTCGGTGGACTTGGGGGCCATGGTCATGAAGCCCCGCAGACGGATGTGGGGGTAGTCCCCGCTCACCACACGGCGGGCGAAGGCCTCGGTCTCCTCGGGGGTGATGCCGCTCTTGCTGATCTCGCTGCCCGAGTTGATCTCGATGAGCACGTCCATGACCCGCCCCGCCTTGGCCGCTTGCTTCTCGATCTCCCGAGCCAGCTTCTCCGAGTCCAGGGACTGGATCATGTCCACCTTGTCGATGATGTACTTGACCTTATTGGTTTGCAGCGTCCCGATGAAGTGGATGGAAAGTCCCTCCCGCTCCAGCTGATCGTAGCGCTCCAGCAGCTGCTGCACCCGATTCTCGCCCACGTAGCGGACGCCCAGGGTCTTGTGCAGGTAGTTGATCTCCCCCACGTCCGCCGACTTGATGGCGGCCATGAGGATCACCCCCTCGGGGTCGTAGCCTCCTGCCTCGCAGGCCGCCTTCAGGTCAGCCTTCACGCGGGACAGGTTCTTATCGATGTAGGTATAGTCCATACCCTTTGTTCATCTCCTTTTTCGGTAGCGGCGGGGTCAGCCGATGACCTTCCCCTCGTACAGCTCGTTGCCGCTCGTGATGATATTGTCGTTGAGCCGCAGGTAGCTCCAGCCGTCGGCGGTGCGCTTGGCGTATTCCTCGTCCGTGAGGGAGTCGAGATAGGCCTTGACGTCCTCAAAAGTCTCGGCAATGATGTAGCCGTCGCGGCGGACGTAGATGCTGATCTTGCGGAACTCCACCACATTCCCCGCCAGGATGTAGACGCCTACCACGTCCTCCCCCGTCTTGTCGGAGTGGAGGGTCACCACCGCCTCGTTAGGGATGCGGTAGCCCCCCGTGCGGAGCGCCACCGTCTCGGCGGTGAAGCGGCGGGCAAAAGCGAAGCCGTCGGGCATATCCTGGGAGGAGAACACCACCATGGCGCCTTCCCCGTCGGGGACCAACCGCTCCAGCTTCATGGTAACCGTCGTCCCCGCGCTGTCGCCGCAGAGCATGGTGTAGGAGGCCCCGCTCGCGATGCCCTGTTGGAAGACCTCGATGGCTCCGTCAGACAGGGGGATGTAGGCCGCCGCGTACCAGGTAGGGCTGTAGACCATCTTTCCCACGATGCCCGTGGGCATGGAGTTGGCCTGGCGGCGGGTCAGCTCGCGGAAATCGGCAGGGGTCATGGTCATGGCGGAGGCGTAATCGAAAATGGATTCGTAGCCGTCACAGCCGTAGTAGAAGTAGCCGCTTCGGTCGGTAGACATGGCCGAGACCTTAGAAAGCCCCGCCACCAATGCCTGCCGCTCGGCTCGAAGAGACGCCAGGGACTGGCTCCCCGCCGCCCCCGTAATGACGTCGTAGCGGCTGATGCCGTCCAGCATGGAGCCGGCGTAGCCCGACACCGCGGACAGGTCTCCCCGCCCCGCGGCCTCCAGCAGGCCCAGATAATCCCGATCCACCGCCTCGGCCGTATCCCGCGCGTCGGCAGGGGTACCCAGACCGCCCAGCTCTTCCAGGAGCGCGATGCGGTCGCCGTAGGCGTTCAGCTGCTTTTGCATATCGGCAGACAGCGCCGCATCCCCCGCCCGATAGGCGGTACCGATGGTCTGTCCCACGCCCACCCGCTCGCCGTCTCGCACGTCGTAGAGGTAGGTGTCGCTCCCCTCGGCGTAGAGGGGCTGCTCGTCGCGGAAGATATACAACTCCAGCCGCACGTAGGACTCGTCCAGAATCTCCTGGGTGCGGAGGGTGTTCAGGCCCACCGTCACGTGGCGGGCCACCTGGTAGATGGCGAAGCCGATGATGCCCAGCATGAGGACAATGAAGCCCGCGTTGAGAAGGGCGCGTACCCGTCCCGCCCCCAGCTTCTTGCGGGGAGAGGGCAGACGGCGGGTGATATCGTACAGATTCGCCATGGTCTCTCCTTTCTCCCGCGGGGGCTTTCTTCGGGAGTCCTGCCCCTTGGACGGCTTCTCGTGGGTACCTCACCGTCAAATGGACATAGTTATCCCTATTATATACTACAACCCATAGTATAGCACAAAAACCCTCTCATTTAAAGAGGGTTTTCGCATTGTTTACAATATCTTCAAAACTTTTTACAATTGATTTCCCATCGGCCACCGTATCGCAGGTGACCCACTGTACATAAGGCTTGGCCTTGAACCAGGTGACCTGCCGTTTAGCGTAATGATGGGTGGCCAGCTTGAGGGTCTCCACGCAGGCCTCCAGGGTCGCCTCCCCGTCCAGATAGGGGAACAGCTCCTTGTAGCCGATGGCCTGGGCGGCGGTACGGCAGACCGCGAAGACCCCTATCTCCCGCAGGCGGCGGGTTTCCTCCAGGAGCCCCTGCTCCATCATCATGTCCACCCGACGGTCGATGCGGTCGTAGAGGATCCCGCGGTCGTCGTAATGGAGCCCGATCACCGTGGCGTCGTAGGGACTCTCGGGCTCGCGGGACTCGCGGTCAAGCTCACTTTTCTTGCGCCCCGTGGTCATGCAGATCTCGATGGCCCGCGCCACCCGTTTGACGTTGTTGGGGTGGATGGCCTCGGCGCTCTCGGGGTCCAGCTCGCGGAGCTTGTCGTGCAGGGCTTGGTTCCCCTCCCGCTCGGCCAGAGCGCACAGCTCTACCCGCAAATTGGGGTCGCTGTCGGTGACCTCAAAGCTCCCGCCCCGCAGAAAAGCGTCCAGATACAGCCCCGTACCGCCGCACAGGACGGGGAGCTTCCCTCTTTCCAGTATGTCCGAGACAGCCGCGCGGGCGTCCCGCACGTAGTCCGCGCAGGAGTACCCCCCGGGGTCGGTGGGATCCACGAAGTCCATGAGATGGTGGGGGATCCCCTGCCGCTCCGCCTCGTCGGGGGTGGCGGTGCCGA
>JAGAIH010000094.1 GCA_017626655.1 Clostridia bacterium
CCGCCGAAAAGGAGGACGGCCCCACCCGCACGGGCGTCATCTGCGGCACCTCCCTGGCCCTGGGCCTGTCCCTGGCCGTACCCTTTGTCATTTACCTGTTCCAAGCTCTGGGCACCCTGGAGCCTACCGCCCTGGCCGAGGCTCTGGAGAGCTTCCGCCTGGAGCTGATCCTGTCCATCCACACCCAGCCCATGCCCGAGGATCTCACCCCCGAGATGGTGGAGCTGTGGGAAAAGATGACCGCCTACGAGGCCGTGGAGAACAACGTGAACAACGTCTTCAACCTCCTCCCCGGCGCCTGCGTGGTGGCGGTTCTCCTCTTCTCCACCGCCTGCCAGTCCATTCAGCACGCCGCTCTGCGGGCCTTCGGGTTCGAGGAGTGTATCACCGATCGGGTCAAGGCCTTTGAGATGAGCCTCGTCTCCTGCGTGGTCTTCCTGGTCGCTTACCTGGCGGTCATGCTGGATCGGGGGACCACCTCCACCCTCTCGGGCGTAGTCTTTGAGAACGTCTACCTGATCCTGCTTCCCGGTCTGGCTCTGGCGGGACTGCTTCGGGTCACCCGCAGCCTGTCCAAGAAGGGTCCCCGCGCCATGGGATGCCTGTTCTACGTCATCGTCCTGGCCTTCTGCCTCATCTTCATCGCCCCCGTCGTTCTGGCCGCCGTTGAGGTTATCGGTCATATCTTTGAGGCCGTCACCTCCAAGCTGAAGTTCGACGAGGACGATAACGACCCCTTCGGAGGAAGCTGATCTCCGAACACCATTTCGAAAGGAGCTGAATCCATGTCTCCCAAGAAGAACCCCTCCCACGGCTCCATGTGGGTGGATCTCCGTCTTCCCTTCGCCATCACCGTGGCCGAGGGCCTGTTGCTTTTGGGTCTGGTCGCTCTCATGGCCTACCTGAAGCTCCCCCGTCTCCCCCTCATCGCCCTGGCCGTCCTGGTCTTCTACCTGGTGACGGCGGGGGCCATCCTCCTCTCCTACATCCTGCGGTACGCCGAGATGAAGCGGGCCGAGGAGGCCGCCGAGCAACTCAGCGGGGACGTCTACCGTATGTTCCGCGCCGAGGTGGACATTCCCTACGCCGTCGTCAACGGCGACGGCATGGTGCGGGTCATCAACACCGCCCTCCAGCGGATCCTGGGCTTCCGCTCTCCCGTTTGCAACATCCCCCTGGAGGAGCTTTGCCCCGGCATCTCCTTTGAAAAGGTCACCGCCGCCGCCCGGTCTCCCGAGTCCGCGGGGGAGGACGCGCCCTCGGTGCTGTCCCCCGCCCCCACCGACGAGGGTGACGGCGAGGACATCGTAGCCCGTCTCACCGACGGCCGCCGCTACAGTCTGGACTGCTACCTCATGCCCAGGGAGCGGGACCACTACTTCTTCCTCTTGTTCCGCGACGTCAACGACTACCTGGAGCTGTCCGAGGAGACCGCCCGGGAGCGGGTGGTGCTGGCCTACATCATGCTGGATAACCTCCAGGAGCTGACCCAGTTCGTCCGCGCCAACTACCGCGCCACCGCCAACCTCATTGAGGAGACCCTCACCGCCTGGGTGGAGGGCATGGGAGGTATGCTCCGCGAGTACGACCGCGACAAGTACCTGGCCCTCTTCTCCGCCGAACAGCTGGATGCCTGCGTCCGCGACGGCTTCTCCATTCTGGACGACATCATGAACATCCGCGTGGGCGATAACTCCTTCCCCCTGTCGGTGTCCATGGGCATCGCCGATATCGACGGCAGTATGCAGGAAAAGGAAAAGGCCGCCTCGGCGGCTCTGGATATGGCCCTGCAAAGAGGCGGTAACCAGGTGGCTCTCCAGCGCAGCGGGGTGAACGGTCTGTCCTACTTCGGCGGCACCCATAAGACCCTGGAATCCAACACCTCCATCTCCTCCCGTGTCAGCGCCCATCTCCTGGAGCGGCGCCTGTCCGACTGCGACCGCGTCCTCATCATGGGTCACGCCAACCCCGACTTCGACGCCATCGGCTCCGCCGTGGGCGCCTACCGCCTCTGCCGCAGTATCCTGGCGGCCAAGGGCAAGGAGCGGGTCCCCGTCCACATCGTCACCAGCAAGACCTGCGACACCTTCGCCATCTGTCGGGCCCACCTGGCCACCCTGCCCGAGTACGAGGGCGTCTTCATCGACAAGGCCGCCGCCCAGCAGTCGGTCACCACCCACACGGTGCTGATCATCACCGACGTCAACAACCCCGCCATCTTCGAGGCGCCCCAGCTGGTGAGCTGTATCCCCGCTGTGGACGGCGTGTCGGGCGTCGCGGTCATCGACCACCACCGCCTGGTGGATGAGCTTCCCTTCACCCCCTTCCTCCACTATATCGAGGCCACCAAGTCCTCGGCCAGCGAGATCATCGCCGAGATCCTCCAGCAGAGCGACTATGCCGAGACCCTCCACAAGGAGGAGGCCAACCTGCTCCTCGCGGGCATCATGCTGGATACCCACAACTTCACCCGCTCGGCGGGCGCCCAGACCTTCGACGTGACCTACTACCTCTACAGCCGCAACGCCCACACGGGTGTAGTCAAGGAGTTCTTCAACGAGCGCATCGACGAGCTGCTGGTGGCGGGCGACTTCGACGCCCATACCCACATCCACGACGAGGTCTTCGCCATCACCTGGCTGAGCGAGGATCACGTCCCCACCCCCAACGACCGCATCGCCGCCTCCAAGGCCGCGGATAAGCTCCTGAGCCTGCGGGGCGTGGAGGCCTCCTTCGCCTTCGCTCCCGTCAGCGGCGGCATCGCCATCTCCGCCCGCTCCAAGGGCAAGATCAACGTCCAGCTCATCATGGAGAAGCTGGAGGGCGGCGGACACTTCGATATGGCGGGCGCCCAGGTGAACGGCGGAGTCGCCGAGGCCTGCGAGCTTCTGGTGGCCGCCATCGCCGAATACAAGCTCCAGTTCCCCGATCAGTTCAGAGACGGCGACCGCTCCTCCCGCGAGGACGGCGCCATCGCGTAGTTCCAACCCCAATCAAACAAAATATCATCCATACACAGAAAGGAAACCCCATCATGAAAGTAGTATTGCTCGCCGACGTTAAGGGTCAAGGCAAGAAGAACGACGTCATCAACGTATCCGACGGATACGCCCGCAATTTCCTCCTCCCCCGCAAGCTGGCCATCGAGGCCGACGCCAAGGTCATGAACGAGATCAAGGGCCGCGAGGCCTCCATCAAGCACAAGATCGAGGTGGAAACCAACGAGGCCAAGGCTCTGGCCGCCAAGCTGGACACCATTCTGGTGAAGATCCCCGCCTCCTCGGGCGCCGACGGCCGTCTCTACGGCTCCATCACCGCCAAGGATATCGCTGAGCATCTCCAGAAGGACTACGGCATCACGGTTGACAAGCGCAAGATCCAGCTGTCCGATCCCATCCGCGCCTACGGCAAGTACGACCTGGACGTCAAGCTCTACACCGACATCGTCGGCAAGGTCCACGTGCTGGTCTGCAATTGATCCCCACGCGCCCCACGGCGCGCCTGTCCCACTACAGGAAAGGATACGGAAATCATGAACGATAACATGAACCCCCAGGATTCCCTGGTCCGCAAGCTACCCTTTTCCCTCATAGCCGAGCAGTCCCTGCTGGGCGCCGTGCTGGTGGATCCCGAGTCCTTCAACGAGGTAGCCGACCTGGTGGCGGTGACCGACTTCTACATGGAGGAGCATCAGCAGATCTATTCCGCCATGCACGAGCTGTTCCTCACCAGCCGGGATATCGACGTGGTCACCCTCATTGATATGCTGGTGCAGAAGGGCATCTATACCAAGTCGGGCGGTGAGCAGTACATCCGCACCATCGCCGAGGTGGTTCCCAACGCCCTCAACGTCAAGGACTACGCCCGCATCGTCAAGGACAAGAGCGTCCTCCGTCAGCTTATCGGGGCTTGCGAGGAGGTCACCGACGTGGCCTACTCCGAGCAGGACGACGTGGCTCACGTGCTGGACTCTGCCGAGAACAAGATCTTCGCCATTGCCCAGGGCAAGGACACCAAGAACTTCCGCCACATCCGCGAGGTCATCGGTGACGTCTACGCCCACCTCCATGAGCTGAACACCGACAAGGAGGCCTCCCAGGGTACCTCCACCGGCTTCTCGGGGCTGGACCGCGTGCTGGCGGGCATGGGCAAGTCCGACCTCATTCTGGTGGGCGCCCGCCCCGGTATGGGTAAGACCTCCTTCTGTCTGAACATCGGCACCAACGTGGCCGCCCAGACCGGCAAGACGGTGTGTATGTTCTCCCTGGAGATGTCCGCCGAGCAGCTGGTCAACCGCATCATCTCCTCCGAGGCCATGGTGGACAGCTACGCCATGCGTACCGGTGAGCTGAAGGACGAGGACTGGGAGAACATCGCCATCGCCACCTCCAAGCTGGCTAAGTGCGATATCCTCATCGACGATACCGCGGGCATCACCGCCACGGGCATGAAGGCCAAGCTCCGCCGCGTCAAGAACCTGGGCCTGGTGGTCATCGACTACCTCCAGCTCATGCAGGGCGACAGCCGCAACGACAACCGCGTCCAGGA
>JAGAIH010000095.1 GCA_017626655.1 Clostridia bacterium
AATGGTGTTTACGGCCCACCCACATCTGTTTGGCAAGCCATGTGAGGATCGTGATAGTGGCGGCGAGAACTGCAACCGTGAGCATGAGATAAAGTCCGGAACCTGCCGCAGTGGTCAGGAAGCTCGTACCTTCCAGCAAGTAGGTGAAGTCGAAATACTGCGCCACGGCAAGACCGAAGCGGCGGAGCAGGAAGGGCATGAGGGTGGCGGTGGCGACGATGGCCATAGTGTTCAGCACCTTGCCCGACAGGAGGGAGATCCCCGTGAGAGCGGTGACGAGCAGAACGACGGCCAGCCACTTGACGGCGATCCAGAGGATAACGAACTGGGCCATGGTCATGCTCGGCTGATTTCCGAACATGGTGAGGCTTTGAATGGGCGCGTCCCATGCTGGGAACTCAAAGGATTTCATGGCGGCATTCAGATCAATGGCTGTGAATGCCGTGAACAGGACGGTGGCAAGAGTCAACACCGCTGCGTATTTGGCGAGGAACAGGCGCCATCTGCCCTTACCTGTGGCTTTCAGAATATTATGGATACTGCTCGGATCTCGTTGGCAAACACGCCCGCGAACAGGAGCAGGACGAGACCGTAGAGCAGGTAGTCAAAGCCCTGGGAGAACAGGGTATTCCAGCCCGTATCGTAGACGAAATAAGCATCCTTGCCCATGTTCTGTACGGAGAGGATGTAGTCGCGCCTTGCCTCAATGCGAGTAAAGTGGCTATCTCTATCCTGGGCGTAGTTGTATTCGTCGAGATAAAAGAGGTATTCATCCTCGGTAATGATTCCATTGTGGTAGTCGGCAATGACTTGATTATAGGTAGACTTGGCTGTGTCGATTCGAAGGCGTTCTTCCTCAATATAAGCTAGCTTTTCATCCGTCATCTCGCCTGCCAATGTGGTCATGTACTCGTGATACACGCTGTCAGTAAAGGAAGATGTATAAGTGAATGTCTCGTTTGCTACAAAGCCCTTGACTAACAGAAGGACAGCCACAATGATGATAAACTTATTGGCCAGCAGGAGTTTACCCATCTCCGCGCCAAACAGGGTACGGCAGGGCATGGGGATGGCTCTTGCGGGGAACTTGATGGGCTTCTTGGTTTTGATCTTCACCGCGCCTTGAGTGCGGCAGAAGGCGAAGGCAGACAGGGCGGCAAAGGCTACGGCAAGAACGGCAAACAGGCCGATAGACAGGGGGATGTAGGGCACCGATTCCTCAAAAACATTGAGGGAATAGTAGCGGGTGTAGGCGGTTTTGGTGTCCATGACCGTAAACAGGTTGAGCATATCAAAGGAGCCCGTCTGCTCCAGCGAAATGAAGAAGTACAGCACGAAGTTGATAGCCACAGTGCCCAGGGATGCCACGAAGGTCAGGGCGTACTTCTTGATGAACACCGAAAGCAGCATAATGAGGGTGCCGAGGGCAAACAAGACTAAAATCTTGGTCAGCACCGACACGGCCAGCAGCTCGCCCACGGTGATGATCTCGGGGCAGAACTTGAAGTCCTCAAAGACCTGCACGAAGTTGCCGAGGGAGGAGAACCCGTAGCTCGCGCCGTAAAAGGCCAGCGTGGTGGCGGTGAACAGTACCACGGCGAGGGTGGTGAACAGAGCCAGCGCACCCAGCTTGCAAAGAAAAGTGTGCAAACGCCCTTTCTTGGTGGCGTGGAGGATGGGGTACATCCCCGAGGAGAATTCCTCGATGCACAGGCCGGGGGCCAGCACCAGCATGAGCATGACGAGCAGGACGTTGCCGCTGGTGTAGGCGTGGTATTCGTCCCAGCCCACAGCGTACTCGTAGTCGATGGGGATGAGGGAGTTGACCTCATAGATGTACTCAATATCGGACTGATACTTGTATTCGTAGTCGTTTTCGGTCACACCCGAGGCGAGGTAGTCTTCTTTGGCGATGATGGCAGCTTTGACGACTCGCTTTAGGTCCTTGGGGTACCGTTGGTGCATAAAGGACACGGTCACTTTGGTAATCAGCCTCCAACTGCTCCTGGTTCATATTCTTGTAGACCTGAACAGGGGTATCAACGGGGATCTGTTCGGTCTGATCGCTCATGTGTTCCTTTAATGCACCGCGACGGTTTTGGCAGGCTGTTAAGGAGAGAACCAAAAGGAGGGCGGCGAGAATTATGATAATGAGTTTTTTCATGGGCTTACTCCCTTAGTCGGTATTAGGGGTGGGATGACCGTTTTCGTCATAGTGCCACTCGCCCTCGTAGAAGACCTCCACATTGGGGTACTTATAGGATTCCTCGTCTTCATTGCATTGGAACAGAAACCGCCCGAGGAACGGAGCTGCCTCGCTTTCGGTGGAGCAAACGTACAGCCGTCTCGTTGCCACTGTCGCAATAGTATAGGCCATAGTACGCGAATTTTTTCCTATATGCGTCTTTACAGGAGCAATCGTATTTAACCAATTTCCCGTTTCGGAATTGAGCAGAGCATCCTGCGGCAGCTCGCCTTGAATAACGATCCATTCCAAATTTGGACAATCCCTGAACGCATCATATCCAATAACAGCATTAAGCTTATCATAAGAGGCAAAGCAGGTTTCAGGTAGAATGATACCTTTAAGGCTTTGGCAATTTGCAAATGCCAGGTCAGGGATCACAGCTCCCTCGGGGATGGTCAGGAAGTCCACCAGATCTCCATCTATGTAAAGATTCACGGTATAACGGGCAATCTCGGTCGTATTAGCCGTGCCTCCTATCTTGGTTCCCACCAATGCCAAATACTGCTCCAGAGTCCCCTGATAGTACAGGTTATGGATCCAGCCCTCCGGTTTAATGTCGCCTTTAGACAATCCCTCGGGAATCTCCTCACTAATAAAGCCCCACCAGATCAAATCACCGTCACTTCTGAGTCCCCCAGATCCAATTTGTTTGACGGTGGAAGGAAGATACATATTTTTCAGTGAAAAACACTGCCTGAAAGCCGACGATCCAATAGTCTCCAAGCCCTCGGGGAGATTGATTTCGTACAGGCTCTCACAGCCCTGGAATGCGCTGTCTCCAATGGTGCGTACCGTAGTCGGTAACGTAACCTTTTGCAGCGAAGAGCATTCAAGAAAAGCAGACGCAGGGATCTTCGTGATTCCCCCGGGGATCGTGACCTCAACCAAGGAAGAACACCAGCCAAAGGAGGTTTTTCCCCACGCTTTCAAAGTGTTTGGAAGTCGGACATTGCGGAGATTCGTACAGAGTGAAAACGCTCTTTCCCCAATGATTTCGATTCCCTCGGGGATCACAACACTCGTAATTTTCTCAAAGGCGATGTAATCTTGCTTTTCTTCATCGTATATGGCAAAGGCATTATCCCCGATGGCCTTCACAGGCTTTCCTTCATATTCGGAGGGGATCACTAGTTTTGTATCGGTACAGGTGCCCATGCCCACAACGGTGTAATAGTTTCCCGTCAGCTTATATTCCAAGCCCTCGCTAGGCTGAGTTCCATAATCGGCGGGCTCAATAGGGGGACGGGTCACGGGGGTGTCAGAGACTTGGACAAGGTCGGCTACGCTGGGGTAGACTTTATTGAAGGCATTATCTTCCGGGGGTGATACTGTTTCGGTGTTAGTCGGTGCTTCGGCGGCCACGGTGGTATCGGCAGGCTGTGAGGGCTTGCTGGTGCAGGCTGTCATAGTGCTTATGAGCAGAAGGGCGGAGAGAATAAGCGATAGTTTTTTCATAAGAGTACTCCTTTATTTTTCATTGGGAACAGGATGACCATTCTCATCGTAGTGCCACTCGCCTGCATAATGAGCTTCTACGGAGACCTCGTAATAGTCCTGTGAAGCGCGTAAGTATTCTTCCATGTAATCCTTGGCCTCCTCTTTGGTAGCGGTAAGATAGAAATGACGATTTTGAACTGTAGACAGTAAATACGGCTCGTCCCCCATCGGATTCTTGATTTCGGATCGGCAATAAAAATTTCTGTTCAGCCAATTGATCACCACATCATCATAATCATTAGCAGCATCCTGCTCATCAATATAGTCTGCGGGAATGGGCGACTCGATCACAACCCATTCCAGATTGGGGCAATTCATGAACAGAAAGCTCTTCCATGCAGTCCATTCGGCCTCTTGATCGGCAACACCCGCAGTACAAAATGTATCGGGGAGGATCACACCTTTCAAGCTCTGACAGCCAACAAAGGCAGCCGTGGGCAGATCAGTAATCCCGTCCGGCAAGGTCAGATATTCAATCAATTCGCCGTCGATATAGAAATTCACGGCATAGGGCAGAAAGCTTCCTCCCAAGCTGGCTGATCTTTCGTTTCGGTATTCGACCAGGTCCAGATATTCCTCCAGCGTTCCGTCAAAGTACAGATGATGAATAAAGCCGTTGGGGTAGATGTCTCCCTCGGAATATCCTTGCTCCCGAAATCCCGCCGGGCTGTCATGACCAAAGTTTTTTTGGCACTCCACGTCCAAATCGGATCGCAAGGATGTACCGTTTATATCACGGATGGTTGCGGGAAGATGAATGATCTTTAAGGAAAAGCAAGCACGGAAAGCCTCTCCGCCGATGGCTGTCAGTCCAACGGGAAGATTGATCTCATACAGACTGCCGCAATAGGAAAAGGCATCCTGACCAATGCTTTTTAGGGTAGAGGGGAGCGTAACCCTTTGCAGGCTTCTGCATTCGGTGGCGAAATGATGCCCTAATTGCGTGATTCCCTCGGGGACGGTCAATTCCACAAGGCTTGAACACCCGTTGAAAACTCCGCTATCGATTTTCTTCAAGGTATCGGGCAATTGAATGTTCCGCATATTCATACACCGAAAAAAAGCAGAGCTGCCAACGGATTCGATGCCCTCTGACACCACCACGGTGGTAATGGTATCATAACCGAAATAGGCCCGCTTTTCTTCATCGTACACCGCAAAAGCATAATCACCAATGGCCTTCACAGGCTTTCCTTCATATTCGGTGGGGATCACCAGCTTGGTATCGGTACAGGTGCCCATGCCTACAACGGTATAATAGTTTCCTGTCAGTTTGTATTCCAGTCCCTCGCTGGGCTGGGTTCCATAATCGGCGGTCTCAATGGGGGAATGGGTCACGGGGGTATCCGGGACTTGAACAAGATCGGCTATGCTGTCGCGGAGCTTATTTGCGGATGGTGTTTCAGGATTTTCGCCTGGGGTTGTTGTTTCATCCGTATCCGATGGGGATTCGGTACTCATGCCGGTATCAATCGGAGGAATAGGCTCACGGGTACAGGCCGCCATGCTGCTTATGAGCAGGAGAGCGGCGAGGATCATGGTTAATTTCTTCATGAATATCTCCTTACGTTGCTTCAAATTTGGTATCAGTCGTATCTTCAAAGTACCATGTGTAATCCCGTATGACCACCCTGCGGCCGTCCGTGAGAAGGATCCATTCCCACTTGTAGTCGGGGTGAGGACAGACCTCGGTCACGGGGTACCAGCCATCGAGGCAGAGGAAATAGCTTTTTTCGATACCATACATAGTAAGCAGGTATGCGGGATTTTCAAGATCATAGCCCACCGAGGAAAACTTGTAGCCGGTGATCCGCCCGTCCGAAAGGACAGCATTGAACAGGGAGGCGCGGGTGAGGATCATGCGCTCCTGCACGGTAAGCTCGTCGAAAAGTCCCTCGGTTGCTTCTTCGGCGCGAGTGGCGTAGAGGTCAAAGAGCCGTGCGGCGTACTCGTCGGTCATGCCGTCCTCACGGGTGTAGGTACGGCTGCCCAGAGACACACAGCGGCGAAGCATTAACTCATAGCGTAATTGCCCCACTTTATTTTCAGCATTGAACAGCGGGCGGGTATCCACGTAAATACTCCCCACACCCGTAACGGTACCGTCCTTGTTGCGCACCACGTAGTTAAGCTGGTCAGGCTTGTCAAAGTCCTTGTCTTTGACGTAGAACTGCCAGACTACTTTCGCATCCCCCGCTACAGTTAATGGTGTACCGGCCAGAGCATCCGAGTAAACATAGTATTGCAGGAAGGGCTCTACAATGTGACAATATTCGTCCTGGGTGTCGGCCAACCGTCCCACGTGGGCAAAGCAGTAGCGGTCACGCCCTGTGTGAGGACACTCCATCACCTCCTGAACGGCACCTCTACCGGGGTAAATGGTCACAGTCTCGTCGGGCGAGGCGTGGAAGCTGATGATCTGGGCAGGCAGGTCGAAGATGTTCTCCATCATCTCGGCGGAAGCCAAAGTATCGTCCTTAGTTTCCTGTATGCCGAGAGTAATAAGGGAATGGCTTTCCTCACCAAGGGCAAGAAGCTGACTATCCGAAAGCTCCAAATGCGGCGGGGTTTCTTGTTGCGTTTCTGTCTCGCCGGGTCTATCTCCCGTCACCATAGACAATCCTACCACGCCCATAACCACAAGACTTGCGCACAGCAAGGTCAGGCAGGCGCACAATAGCACCACACGGCGAAGCCTTTCAGTACGTCTATTGACGGTCGGACGCATCATTTTTTCACGGTTGCGCAAAGCATCCTCCAAAAGCCTTTCATCAAGACCGCTCAATATCTCGTATTTCTTTTCATGCTTCATACGTAAATTCCCTCCTTCTTCAAATACTCTCGCAATTCATCCCGCATACGGG
>JAGAIH010000096.1 GCA_017626655.1 Clostridia bacterium
CGTTGGTTTATGATGGTATATCATAGCACAGTTTTCGTGTTTTGTCAAGGGGTTTTGGGATTTTTTCGCGGGAAACTCACCGTAATTCCCCACCGTTTGGATCATTTCCGTCTCGCGGCCTCGTCCATGTACTCATCGGGGATCTCGGGGGTCTCGAAGACGGCCTTGCGGGCGGCCTCTTTCAGGATAGGCTCGATGTTGGAGCCGACACCGCCTTCATAGTCCACCGTGGTGGGGTCGATACCCGTGATGCGGGCGAAGAGGGTCAGGGCGGCGAGGTAGCTGCCTGCGGCATTGGGGTGGCTCAGATCGGTGTCGAAGAGGTTGACCCTCCTTTCGTTTTGGACGATATCCCAGAAGGCCAGGCCCACGTGGGCTACAGGGATGTCATGGGTCTGCCCCATGTGCTCATAGGAGGCGGCCAGCTTCCAGGTCATGGTCTCGGCGGTAAGGCCTGTGGCGGCGAGGTCGCCGCTTCCCTGCTTGCGCCCCCAGGTGGCGTAGAGAACGGGGATTCCGCCGCTCTCGCGGATCTTTTTGTTCAGTCGGCGGACACCGCCGTAAAAGGAGCCCGCGTTCACAGCGGGGGTCATGCTCTGCTCCTGGAGGATCACGAAATCGAAATCCTGATTGGTCAGCGCCATATCCACCTGCTTGCCCAGCTCGTCCCGGGGATCAGCGGAGCCGCTCAGAGTCCAGCCGCCCTTGGTGAGGGACAGGATCTTCACGCTGTAGCCCGCTGCCTCCATGATCTCCCCGAAGTAGCGGGTGGGCATATCGTTGCAGTAGGTGTAGCTGTTGCCGATGAAGAGGATCTTGTAGGGCTTGCTCTTGTCCAGCTCGACGCTACCCAGGGGCGGGTCGGTCTCGGGCTCGGTTTCGGGGGCCGTTGTCTCTGGAACGGTGGCGGGATCCGTCACAGGATCGGTCGCGGGGGGAGCGGTAGGCTCGGCGGGGGCTTCGGGGGCCGTGGTGTCGGGTTCTGTGTCGGCGGGGGTCTGTCCTCGGTCACAGGCTGCGGTGGGGAGGAGCAGGATGGCTAAAAGGAGGAGAGCGAGGAGTCTTTTCTTCATAGTTGGAGTCCTTTCATGGACGGTGAGTTTTGGGAGGTGTGTTAAGGGGTCCCGGGCTGATCGGGCCCCTTGTCCATGGGGGCAAGCAGCTCCCGATCATCTGTTATGCGGTACAGGGTGTACCCTCTTCCGAAGTAATCATTCAAATGGTATTTTTGCAGGTACAGCACCCGCTCTGTCTCGATGTCGATGGTAACGAGATACAGGTCCTCTCCCGCGTAATCCTCGATTTCATCTTGAAAATGCATATTTTCGGTTGCCATCACCGCATACAGACGGTTTCCCATCAGGCGGAAGCCCATACAGTACAGCCCCTTCAAATAGGCGCCCACGGTCTCATGTTCTTCCAGAAACTCCCCCAGTCGGGTCTCGCCATCCATTTCTTTTGGCGGCATAGGGGGTAATTCGTCTTGGCTCCCGTAGGGCTTGGCTTCGTGGGTGGTGAGGTCGTAATACCCTTTCTCAAAGTAGTATATGGAACCGATGCGCCCTGTGTAGTCAGTGCTGTATTTCGATTGGAAGCCGGTAACATCCGTGAGGTACAGCTCGTTTCCGCACTTCTCGGCCAGCAGGAACTGCCCCGCATAGGTGGTGGGCTGACCGTTATGGGACGCTCTGCCATCTACATGGAAATGGTACAGTGTTGTATCCTCATAGCGCAGGTAACGACGAAATCCTACCCAGGATATATCCGCGCTGTACTCTTCATCGGTCATGCCGAGAAAATCCTGCACAGTAGGCTCGGGGTTCGGGATATCCTCATAGATCCCGTCGGAGCTGATGACAGCGGCGGTCTCATATTTTGGGGTCTCAAGCATTTTCCCCTGTGTGGGCGCCTTCAGTTCGCTGTACCAGACCATCCATTCGGGCATTGCCTCCTCGTTGATGATGATCTCGGAGGTATAAGTGATCTCCTTGGGCTTTCTGTGGATGAAGCCACAACCGTTGAAGCACAGGACGGAAAGCAGACAGGCGGTCAGCAGGAGCAGGCAGACGGTTCTTTTCATGGGGGATACCTCCTTCATAGGTAATTTTCTATCAGATCCCCTTCACAGTCGCCCCGCACAGGGTATAGAACTTCCCGTCGGACACACTCTCCTTGAGGGCGAGCCTTATGGGTGTCTCCCCCTCGAACATACCGATGGCGACTTCGTATTTGCCTGCGGGGAGATGGCGGAGGTCAAGCTGGAGCTTCAGCGTCTGCTTCACACCGGGCATCCACTTGCGGTTGTCGCATTCAACAGGCACAACGTAGTCCTTCCCCGCCGTACTGCGGAAGCGGAAGACCAGATCGTATTGGCGGTAGGCCTTGGCCCAGCCGCGGTTCTCGATATCCAGGGTGACCGCGTTATGGGCGGTGGGGGTGAGGGTGGGCATGGTCATGCCGGTGAGGAAGTACCAGTAGCCCAGGCGGTTGGCGCAGTATTCGGTGAGGTAGTACTCGTTCTTCAGCCAGTCCCGAGGGTAGCCGTGGAAGCCCGCGAAGGTGGCGTGACAGCGCTTGAAGGCCTCGATGGCGGTGAGGCCGTCGCGGAAATGATCGTTGTGAGCATGGACATAGCCATAGTGCTCCATCTCGATGCAGGTGGGGGCGTTCTTCCAGAGCTTATCGAAGGCCC
>JAGAIH010000097.1 GCA_017626655.1 Clostridia bacterium
TGATACAACTATATTTTTGAAGCATTCAACATCCAAAAAGTGGTAGGAGAGTTAGTGTCTCACCCGGAAAGCTGATCTACAAGTGTTCTCCTCATCCACCGCTTCGCGGTCCCCCTTCCCCGCTGGGGAAGGCAGAGAGCGATAAACCCCAATTTGAAAGCCTCCCCATCCAACTCGGACGGGGAGGCAGTTTTCATATAACGGTCAGATCAATACCCAAAGCTGAAATTCAGCGAGCCGATGGGGGCGGCGTCGCCGGTGGAGTAGAGGTTCAGAGGATCGCCGATCATGTCCTGTACGTTGTCGGTGACCTTGAATTCCACCTGATAGCTGTTCTCGGAAAGCCCCAGAGCCTTCAGAGAAATGCGGATAATCATGGCCTTCCCAAAGACGTTCACGTCGGCCTCGCCCACGCTCTCCATATCCTCGGGGGACTTGCAGCGAAGAATTTGGCTCTTGCCTCCCTCGACCTCGTAGTTGACCACGAACTCATAGCCGCCCATGAGGTCGCCCTCGGCATCGGCGGTCTTGAGCCACAGGTTCATCCAGCCGTGATCCCCGGCCTGATGCTCGGTGATGGCGTCTACGCAGGTGATGCGGAAGTAGAGGTACTCGCTGTCCCGCAGGACCGTGACCGTGTCGATATCGTTGCGGCCCGTGGTGTCGGTGTAGACGGTGTCGCCCGCCATGGCCTTGTGGTTACGGTCGCCGCACTCGCCCGTGAAGTCGCGGTAGGTAGCCTTGGAGGTCGCCCACACGTCGGTTTCGTCCTTGGTGATGTCGGGGGTGGCGGCGGGGTACTCGTAGTGGACGGCGGGGGCGAAGTTATCGTTGTGGATATTCATGATGGTCATGAAGTAGCAGTAGTCCTTCATGCCGTTTGAGCGGGAGGGCTCGATGTCGCGGGAGTACTCGGGGCAGTAGGTGTCGCAGGTGAAGTAGTCCTTATCCCCCGCGCGGAGCTTTTCGGCCACCCACTCGTTCCAGCCCGTGAGGAAGACGAAGCGGGCGTCGGTGGCTCTCTGCTCGGGAGTCATGTTCAAAACAGTGTCCCACTGGGCCTGGAAGTTGAGATCCTTGCGCCAATCGTCGTGGTCGTTCTTGCCGGTCCACGTTCCGTTGGGGCGATGGCTGGTGGGATGCCAGCCGCGGCCACGGGAGCCTCGGATATCGGTCATATTAACCGTCACGTGCTGGGAGGTGGAGAGGTTGATCCAGCCGTCCTGGGAGCGCTGGGGGTAGACGAAATCGATCCAGGGAGCGCCGTTTTCATGGAGGACCTCCTCGGTGGGCCATTGGGTCACGCGGAAGTCGAAGAAGCCCGAAAGCTCCTTCTCCAGCTTATTGTTGGACTTGGCAAAGGCCGCGATGACGTTATCGGGCGCCACGATCATGGGCTTCTCGGGGTCGTTGGGGGTGAACCACAGGCTCCTGTAAGCCTCTCGGGAATAGAAGACCTCGTGGACCCGCTTGATCACGCTGATGTCGGCGTTCAGATCGTGCTTGCCCAGATAGTAGACCACCTTGGGGACGTCCCAGCCCTGGGCTTGATACTCCAGCAGGAGCTCAAAGAGGATCTTGGTGACGTTCTCGTAGAGGACGTTGTTGGAGGTGTCCAGCACCAGGAAGTCCACCCCCGCCATGGTGAGCATCTCGATCTGCTTACGCATGACCCAGGCGTCACAGCTGTGGTAGTAGCCCCACACGGGCTCGCCCCAGAAGTGAGCCGAGCCCACGGGGGTGATGAAGGTGTCGAACTGGGTGAAGGCCTTGTGGTAGGTGGAATCGAAGGTGATCTTGTTGATATCGTAGATGCCGGTGTGGTTGGAATGCTGACCCAGGGTCAGGAAGTAGAACATACCCACGTAGCGGTCCTTGTTGACCTTGCCGTCCACGGGGTTGATGACACGGCCGAAATCGTCGGTGCCCGTAATGTTCAGCACCGAATACTGAGCGGCAGTGAGGTCGCGGTCGTCGGGGACCCGCTCCACCGAGGGCTCGGGGTCGGTCTCGGGCTCGGTGTCACCCTCCGTGGGGGCCTCGGTAGGCGTCTCTGTCGGGACGTCAGTCGGCTCCTCGGTCACGGGATCGGTGGCGGCGCCCGTGGTGTCCTCGGGCGTCTCGGGGACCTTGTCACAGGCGGCCAGGGGGGAGATGACCATCAAGAATGCGAGGAGCAGGGTCAGGATCTTGGTCAAGTGCTTCATAGTTCAGTCCTCCTTTTTCTTGAGCGCCACGGCAGATGCCGCGATCAGCATCACCGCCGACAGGGTCATGAGGCCGGCGCCGCAGCCCTTCTTTTCGGTGGGGGCGGTCTCGGCCTCGGTGGGGGCTTCGGTCGGCTCCTCGGTCACCGGGGCGGTGGGAGCCTCGGTCACCTCGTCGGTGGGGGCTTCGGTCTCGGGCTCGGTAACAGGCTCTGTCTCGGGCTCGGTAGGCGGCTCGGTATTGGGATCCTCCACCACCGTGACGGTGTAGGTGGCGGTCATGCCCTTGACCGTGACGGTGACGGTGGCGGTGCCTGCCTTGGAGAAGTCGTAGCTGACCATCTCCTCCAGAATGTGCATGGGCTCGCCTACCCTACCGCCATGGTCCATGCGGATCAGCAGGGTGGTCATGTCGATGCGATCTCCCACGAAGTAGGTGTCCTTGTAGCCCTCTACGATCTGGATGCCGTCGGTCTTGACGCAGACCTCGGCATTTTCGTTGAGGTAGAAGGCGATGGGGTGGGTCACCAGCGTGCCCTCCACGGGGGTGTAGTTGTTCTTGTTGGAGCCTGCCCAGTTGCCCCAGTCGTCTTGGTGCCAGTTCATCCAGCGGAAGCCGGGGAGAATGACGAACTCCAGATGTTCATTCTTGATCTTGGCCAGGTAAGCGGGATCGTCCACGTGGAAGACCAGGGTGTTGCCGTAGAAGTTGAAGCGGGCCACGTTGCCCTTCTTCACCAGCTCGGTGACGGTCTCGCCGCCGATGGTGACCAGATCGCCCAGGGTCTTGCCGGGGATGGCCGAGGGGCAGAGATCCACGGCAGAGATGGCCTTCAGGGACTCGGTATCCTTGCGGTCGAAGCGGATGTTCAGTGAAGTGCCCTCGCTGCCCATGTTGCCGGTCTGGACCCCCGTGATGCCCGCCTCCCCCAAGGTGAGGAAGGAGACCTCGCGGTCAAGGGACAGCTGGGACAGCTCCCCGGTGATGCCTGCGGGAGAGCCGGCGCACCAGACAAAGCCCGCCTTGATCGTGACCGCCACGATATCCTCGGGCTTCAGCTTGCTGTGATCGTCCATGTGGAAGACCAGATTGGCGCGGATGGTGCCGTCGGGGTTGTTGTCGTAGGTGTAGCAGGTACGCACCAGGGCCAGATCCCCCAGATGGGCCTTGATCTCCCGGATGGTCTTGTTGGCGTACAGCTCGCCGTCCTTGACGTAGGAGAGGAGGATGAGGTCGGTGTTGTGGTCGATATTCCCGTCCCAGGCGTCCTTGGTCAGGCCTTGGGTGCCTCCGGGGACCGTGAAGCTGACGCGGCCGAAGGTGACACCGTCGGGGCGGAACTGCTCCCCGTACATGGGGGTCATCTCCGCCGACTCGGCGGCGGCGGGGATCACCGCGGCGGTGAGCAGGGCGGAGAGGAGAAGGACAGAGATCAGAAGCAGGCTGAGAATGCGTGTTTTCATGGTGACACTCCTTTGGAAGATATGGGATCAATCGTCGTTCAGGTACTCCGCGACGATGAACTTGGGGCGGTGCTTGGTCTCCAGGTAGATCTTGCCGATGTACTCGCCGATGACGCCGATGGCCAGGAGCTGGATACCGCCCAGGGCCCAGATGGACACGGCCAGGAAGGCCCAGCCGGGGACGGTATAGCCCGTGAACTTGCGAATGATCGAGTAGATCAGCACCCCGATGCTGAAGAGGAAGACCAGAAAGCCCAGGGTGGTGATCAAACGGATGGGTTTGATGGACATAGAGGTGATGCCCTCGGTGGCGAAGGCCAGCATCTTCTTCAGGGGGTACTTGGACTCCCCCGCGAAGCGCTCCCCGCGCTCGTAGGTGACCTCGGTGGACTTGAAGCCCACCAGGGGAACGATGCCGCGCAGGAAGAGGTTGACCTCGTCAAACTCGGAGAGCGCCTCCAGGGCGCGGCGGCTCATGAGGCGGTAGTCGGCGTGGTTGTAGACCGTCTCCACCCCCATGGCCCGCATGACCTTGTAGAAGCCTTGGGCGGTGGTGCGCTTGAAGAAGGTGTCCTTTTTGCGGGAGGAGCGGACGCCGTAGACCACCTCATAGCCCTCCAGGTAGCGGTCCACCATCTCGTCGATGGCATTGATATCGTCCTGGAGGTCGGCGTCCATGGAGATGGCGGCGTCGCACTCGCTCCTGACCGTCATGAGTCCCGCCATGAGAGCATTCTGATGCCCCTTGTTGCGGGATAGGCAAATGCCGCGGAAGACGGGGTCGGCCTTGTGCAGGTCGCGGATCATCTCCCAGGTGCGGTCCTTGGAGCCGTCGTTGACGAAAACGATCTTGCTGTCGGCGTCGATCTTGCCCGCGCTCATGAGAGCGGTATATTTTTCCTTCAGGCGCTTGGAGGTCTCGGGCAGGACCTCCTCCTCGTTGTAGCAGGGAATGACCAGGTACAGTTTCATGGAATGCTCCTTGTTGGGTTACAGATATCTCTATTATATATGATTTTCCCCGTTCTGTCAAGGGATAGACCCAAAAAGAGCCCCGCCGACGGTGGGCGGGGCGAAAAAGTTTACACGGGGTTCAATATCACATCCAGAAATCAAAGATCTTGGCGAACCGCAGGTAGTGGGCCGCCAGGTGACCCGTCTTGGTCAGATACTCGTAGAGCATGGCACCGTTGACCACCACGCCCAGCACCATGGCCACGGTGAAGGCATTCCGCAGGATGGTCTTGCCCTGCCCCTCGGCCACGCGGTCGTAGAGGAGGTAGAGGACCGCCGCGCCGCCCAGGATCAGCTGCCAGGCGAAGTCACAGCAGTAGCGCACGCCGTAGCCGCTCTCCCAGATGGAGAAGATGATGACCAGGGGGGCGATGACGCAGGTGGGCACCAGCAGGCAGAGAGCTTGGAGCCTCTCCTTTTTGGTGAGGGCCTTCCACGCGGGGACGACGCCCAGGTAGCCCAGGGAGGGCAGAGCCCGCCAGAGAAGGCCGATGGCGTTGCGGTTGGCCACGAAGTAGTAGCCGTTGGTGGAGAGGGTAGAGAAATTGGAGGCCACGTAGGGGAACTCGGGCCGGATCTGGGGGAAGGCGAAGAGGAAGTTGAAGATACCGATCATGACGAAGTCGGTGTGGTACTGGGACCTGGTGAAATCGTTGATGGTAAGAGAGTACTGGATACCGAAGTCCAGGGGATTGCCGAAGCGGGCTACGTTGTAGATCACCTGGATCCCGCCGATCAGCACGAAGGGGGTCAGAGCGGCCAGCAGGTACTTGACGGCGGCCGAGCGCAGAGCCTTCTTTTGCGCGGCCCCCGCGTCGGGCAGAGCCTCCTTGACCTCTCCGCGGCGCTTGACAAAGCCGAAGACGATGAAGATGCAGGCCACGATGCAGTACAGGGCCAGGGTGGGACGGCACAGCACCGCCCAGGAGAGGCAGACTGTGGCCAGGGTCAGGTGGAGGTGGTTGACCTTACCTTCCCCGATGATGCGAGACTTGAGCAGGAAGAAGAAGCCCGCGCAGGTGAACATAAAGCCCGAGGCCTGGGCGATCTCGTAGAAGTTATCGTAGACGAAGTTGTACCACACCCCCGAGGAGAGCTGGAGGATCACCAGGGTGGCAATCAGCATACTGTTGGGGATCTTCTTGCCGAAGAGCTTGGCGAATTCCAGGAACAAAAGGGTCAGGAAGATGATGCCCAGCCCGCCGAAGAGGAGGATGGACTCGGCTACGGGGAAGTAGTAGCCCGTTATGAGGTTGTAGGGGAGGTACAGGAGCAGGACGGGGGCGATGCCGTAGTAGGAGTAGTACTTGCCCTCAAAGAGGAGGTGATCCCACTTGGCCGAGACCCCCAGGGCCGAGCGGGCGCTCCAGTCGTAGGGGTTCTCCATCTCCAGAAGCTCCTTGGAGGGGGTGTCCAGAAGATGGACCTGCCCCGCGCGGAAGGCATCCACGATTTCCTGGGTGATCTGGTTGCCCCGCTCGTTTTCCCAGCCTGTGGAGACGGCTCCCGTCTGATCGAACATGGAGACCCAGGTCATGACCGTGGCGGCCACTACCAGTACGGCGGTCAGCGCCATAGCGGTGTTCTTCAAGGTGGCGGGACGCTCCCCGAAGGTCTTCTTCATGGAGGGGAAGGTCACCAGGGCGTAGACCGCCATACAGCCCAGCACAAAGAGCACCAGCCGCAGGGCCGAGAAGCTGAGCGGCACTTTTTCGTTAAGAGTCACCGACTCCACCGTGACGGTAGCGCCCTTGGGGGCGGACACGGTGAATTTCAAGTCGCTGACGTCTCCCGACAGGTCCAGGACCATGTAGGAGGAGCGCTCGTCCCCCTTCACCACGGTGCCGTCGGCCACGTTGGACCGCCAGGAGGCGGATTGGGTCACGTCCTTGGCCGAGATCTTGACTGTGGCGGAGCTGGCCTTTTCCGACAGAGCCAGCTTGATGTGAGCGGTGCCTACGGGCCGGCTCAGGCCTGTGACCGTGACGGTCACGGTACCCCCCTCCTTGGTGGTCAGAGGGGCGTCGGCCTCGCCGCCCGATACGGTGACGGTCTCGGCGGTCAGGTCGATGGGCGCGGTCTCGTAGCCGCCGCCCAGGAGATGGAAGGAATGGAAATTGCAGATGAACAGCTCGCCCAAAAAGGACAGGACGAGGAGGGTCACCGCCACCCGCTTGGTGGCATGCTTGCGGGGGATGAGGACGAAGATGACCGCCAGCACCACGAAGCAGATGAAATAAGGGATCATACCGATCAAGGGAAGGCCTCCTTTGGAAACACGACAAGCCCGCAAACGGGGTGGGTCACGGGCTTGTTCTGATCATATAGACGGGAAAACTTGGGAAAAGGGTACCGAATCGCTAAGGAATTACTTCAGACCCAGCACGGCGCCGCCGATGATGCCCGCGTCGTTGCCCAAAGCGGCGATGCGGATCTCGGTGCCGGGGACGATGCCCTGGCCGTAGACCTCGGCGCGGATGAGGGGGATGAGCATATCCAGGAGGTAGTCGCCCTCGCCGGATACGCCGCCGCCGATGGACAGGACCTGGGGCTGGAAGATGTTGATGATGTTGGACAGGCCCTGGGCCAGATAGTGGACGTACTTCGCCACCACCTCGGCGCCCGCCTCGTCGCCCTGACGCTTGGCGTCGAAGGCGGTACGGCCCGAGACCTTGCCTGCGGCGGCTACCATGTCGGCCATGATGGTCTTGCGGCCCGTAGCCTCGCATTCAGCAAGCTTTTCGGAGGTCATGCGGATGAGCGCGGTAGCCGAGCTGTAGGCCTCCCAGCAGCCCTTACGGCCGCAGCCGCAGGGGACGCCGTCCACCTCGATGACGATGTGGCCCAGCTCGCCGCCGGCGTAGTTGAAGCCCGAGATGACCTTGTTATCAATAATGATACCGCCGCCCACACCGGTGCCGAGGGTGATCATGATGGAGGAGGAGGTACCCTTGGCGGCGCCCGCGATGGCCTCGCCCCAGGCGGCGGCGTTGGCGTCGTTCTCCACGAAGACGTGGGGAACGGGGAAGCCCGCCTTGACGGCCTCGCAGACGTTGCACTGGTTCAGGGAGGGGATGTTGCAGCAGTACTCGACGATGCCGTCGTCGTGGTTGGCGATGCCGGGGGAGGCGATGCCCACCGACTCGATCTCGGAGGGGTCGATGCCCGCCTTCTCACAGACGGTGTGGCAGATGGCGGCCATGTCGGCGGTGATCTCGGCGGCGGAGCGCTCAGCGCCCGTGGGGATGCTGGCCTTGCAGATAATCTCAAACTTCTCATTGACGATACCGGCGGCGATGTTGGTGCCGCCCAGGTCGATACCGATGCGATACATAGTGTACTCTCCGTTCTCTGTAGATTTTCCGCATAGCGCGGTGAGATGTGATTTTACCGTATATATTTTACCCTATATGGGGGATTCTGTCAAGGGGATTTGGAAATTTAGCGGGGTAAAATGTGAGGGAAGGGGAAAGTGCAGTTTATCGTTCCGATAAACTGCACTAGTGAAATACGCCTTACGGCGTGTGAAATGCCTTCGGCGTGAAATACGCGCGTCGCGCGTGTGAAATTCGCCCGTTGGGCGAGTTGCGGAAAGAAACCCTACGGGTTTCTATTCAATTAAAATGAAAAATGGACAGAACCGAAGGTTCTGCACCACAACTTGCCCGAAGGGCAAATTTCACACTCGCTTGCGAGTATTTCACATGCGCTTCAGCGCATATTTCACGCGCGCAAGCGCATTTCACTTGGGTTTATCGCAGAGCGATAAACCCAAATTTGAAAAGCGCTCCCTCTGTTCCAATTCCCAAAACTTTTCTCCCCGAATATACTTGACAGAAATCGCAAACCATAGTATAATGGTAGCGGAAAAATTCAAAAGGAGGTTTTCATCATGAAGAAGGTAACCAAACAGACCGTCATCGGCGACATTCTGGACGCCGCTCCCGATACCGCCGTTTTCTTCCTGGAGATCGGTATGCACTGCCTGGGCTGCCCCATGTCCCGCGGTGAGTCCATCGAGGAGGCCTGCGCCGTCCACGATACCGACGCCGACGCGCTGGTGGAGAAGATCAACGCTTTCCTCGCTGAGAACGCGTAAAACACCTACGGGACGGCTCCCTTTCCGCGAGCCGTCCCCTTACTTATGCTTGAAAGGGAACCTCCCATGTCCATAAAACTGACTCCCCGCCTCATGACCGCCGTTCCTTATGTCCGCGGCGGCCGCCTTGTCGCCGACATCGGTACCGACCACGCCTACCTGCCCATCTACCTCTGTGAGCAGAGAAGGCTCACTCCCGTCACCGCGAAGAACGGCGAGACCCTCTGCGCCGTCGCCGCCGACATCAACAAGGGCCCCGTGGAGCGCGCCGATCAGCATATCGCCGAGGCAAGGCTGACCAAATACATCCGCACCGTTCAGACTGACGGCCTGACGGGGCTGGACGCCTACGACCCCGAGGATATCATCATCTTCGGCATGGGCGGCGAGCTGATCGCCTCCATCCTGGAGGCCGCCCCCTGGGTCCATACGGCGGGGAAGCGCTTGATCCTCCAGCCCATGACCCACGCCGAAAAGCTCCGCGAGTACCTCCTTAAGACGGGCTACGCCATTGTGGGCGAGACCCTCTCCCGTGAGGGCGACCGCATCTACCAGACCCTCTGCGCCGAGCCCGCTCCCGCAGGTTACGCCCCGCCTACCCTGTCTCCCGCCGAGCTGGCGGTGGGGCAGAAGAGCTTTCGGGTGACCGACCCCGAACAAAAAGCCCTCTACGCCGCCCTTATCGACAAGACCCTCCGCACCGAGACCTACATCTGTGACACCCGCAGACGGGCGGGGCAGAAGACCTCCGAGCAGGATCTGTTGGTGGTGTCGTTGACGGCGCTCAGGAATCAACTGTAAGGAGAAACACCATGACCATCCGCGAATTCTACGCCGCCCTGGAAGAAAAACTCCCCCGCTCCCTCTCCTGGGACTGGGACAACGACGGCATCTCCTGCGCCCCCGACCTTGACGCGCCCGTGACGGGGGTGCTGATCGCCCTGGACCCCACCGAGGACGCGGTGGAGGCCGCCATTGAGTCGGACTGTAATATCCTGCTCACCCACCATCCCATGCTCTTCCGTGGGCTGAAAACCGTGGACGGTCACGATACCGGCTCCCGCAAGGTCATCCGCATGATCCAAAACGGTATCACCGCCATGGCCTTCCATACCCGCCTGGACGCCGCCGACGGTGGGGTGAACGATTGCCTCGCTGCCGCCCTGGGGCTGACCAACATTGAACCCTTCGGGGACAACGCCAACCCCGCGGGTAAGCCCATCGGCCGCGTGGGCGATCTCCCCGCCGAGATGACCGCCGATGCGTTTATCAAGACCGTCAAGACCGCCCTTGGTCTCCCCAGCCTGATCTTCGCGGGCTGCGGCAAGCCCGTCCGCCGTGTGGCTGTGGTGGGAGGCGCGGGGGATGACGATATCTTCGCCGCCGCGGCCGCGGGAGCCGACACCTACGTCACGGGTGAGCTGCGCTACCACCAGCTCTGCGACGCGCCCTATGGGGACGTCAACCTCATCATGGCGGGCCACTACCACACCGAGGCCCCCATCCTCGCCCGCCTTGCCGAGCTGTGCGCCGAGATCTGCCCCGAGACCCCCGTCCGTGTGGTCAAGACCACCCTCGTCGAGGTGCGGTGATGTTTTCAAAAAGCTATATCCGACAATGGGTTATGCCCATGTAACCCTTTTTCGGTTTATGCTGGGTTCACAGACCCGCAGTATCCTGTAAAAAACCGCCATTTCCCAATCCATAGAAAAGAAGGTATCCCCGTGAGCAAAAAGCCCTTTCACCTCATCCTCGCCCACATCATCCGCATAATTTCCGTCCCCCCCGTGATGGTGGGCGTCCTCCTCGTTCTGCTCTTTACCCTCCGCGACGACGTCTTCGCCACTCCCGTGGAGTTCATCGTCTCCCTCGGCGGACTGACCGTCCTCCCCGTGCTGGCCTACCCCGTGTCGGCCATGATCCCCGCCCTCCGCAAGAAGGGAAGGGAGGGTCAGCGCTCCCTGGCCATGTACTTCTCCACCGTGGGCTACGTGGCGGTGTTCGTGTACGGCCTCATCGCCCACGTGGGTACGGGACTCATGCACATCTACGCGGGCTATCTGTTCTCGGTGGTCATCATCCTCATCGGCAACAAGGTCTTTAAGGTGCGAATCAGCGGCCACGCCTGCTCCGTGTCGGGGCCTCTGGTCTATTCGGGCTACTTCCTGGGCGTCTGGGGCATCGTCGTGGGCGTTGTCTGCTGGGGCGCCATCCTCTGGGCGTCGCTGGCTATGAAGCGGCATACCTTCAAGGAATTCATCCTCGGCACCCTCACCTGCCTCGTGTCCTTTACGGTGGGATGGCTGATCTTCCATTGAATTTGAACCAAAGAAAAACTCCCCTCCGTAAAGGCTCGTTCTCATAAGGAAGTTAAAACTCCAACAGCAATCAAAAACTGTTGGAGTTTTTTTCTAATATGTAGTAATAAAAATCACTCGGCAAATTATGATCAGCCTTAGCAAATGTCTTAACATATACAAATCCTAGTTTTTTTGCAATATGTTGACTTCTTAAATCGTCCACCTTGCAAAACCAGGATAATACATCGGTTGCGGAGTCGATAACTGCTTTTAATGCTTCTGTCATATAACCTTTGTTTTGATGCTGCGGAATGATTCTAACTCCTACGTTACGTATGTTTTCATTACCATCGGCATCTTCGTTCAAACCTATGGTTCCAATAATCTCATTGTTTTCTTTTAAGACTACAGCGTAATTATTCTTCACCTTTATCAAATATCGGATCGCATCTTCATTATGAACCGAACAACCAATATCATCCTCACACCAATCTCGCAAAATCAATCGTTCTGTTGATAAAGTTATCATAGTATTATTCCTCCTTTTATCGCCAGTTTCGCCTTTGTATTACAAAGGCACAGGGCTTAGCCCATACACCCAAAGAAGCACGAGCGTGTCCAAAGGCTCCCTCCGGGAGGGAGCTCCCGACGGAGTCGGGTGAGGGAGAGCGCGTAACAAGGAAGATACTACAACCCTAAAGTCACGCAGGCTCCTTCCGTCACGGCTACGCCGTGCCACCTCCCTCTCGGAGGGAGGCTTTTTGTTAGTTCCATTATAACACAAATCGGCAGAGAAAACAAGTCCTCTGCCGATATTTATATGTGTATCCGTAGGGGAGACCTGCGGTCTCCCGCGGGCGAACACAGTTCGCCCCTACCGTGTTCCGAAAACATCCTTATGAGAA
>JAGAIH010000098.1 GCA_017626655.1 Clostridia bacterium
GCCACCTTCCCTCACAAGGGAAGGCTTCCGTGGTATGTTTTTCGTTTTCTTAAAGCCGAAAACATGCTGATATATAAAGGTTTTTTAGGGTGACGCAAAACATACTGAATGAGCCTTCCCTTGTGAGGGAAGGTGGCATGCCCGAAGGGCGTGACGGATGAGTAGTCACCGAGAAACATACTGATCTGCTCTGTCAAACAGTTCGCTAAACTCCAATTTGAAGCATTTACCCATCGCCGATCCGGATCATCCGAAAGGAGATACGCTATGAAAAAGTCTGTTTTGAGATCCCTTGCCCTGCTCCTGGCGCTTTTGCTGGGGCTGACCGCCGCTCTTTCCCTTGCTGTGGCCGCCGATGGCCCCGTGATCGAGGGGGATGCCTCCCGCCTCACTGTCAGCAAATCGAGCTACGCCGAGGGCGAGGCCATTATGGTATCGGCCGTCGGCTCGGGCACCGACTGGATCGGCATCTACCGCGTGGACGCGCCTCACTCCATCCGCTGGACCTACGTGGATACCGCCAGGGGAGGCCCCGGCTCGGGTAATGAGGTGAATCTACGCACCGTTCCCGACGTCAACGCGGGAGAACCCACCGATCTTCCAGCCGGCACCTACATCATCCGCCTCATGGCCAACGATTCCTCGGACTTTGCTGACTGTATCGCCATGACTACCATTACCATCGGCAGCGGCACGGTGGATACCTCGGTCTCCGCTCCCCTTTCAGCGGCCTACGAGCTGGAGTATGACACCGACGGCTTTGCCACGGGCACCGTTACGGTGAAGATGCCCGCCGATCAGACCGCCAACCGCAGTATCGTCATGTATTGGGCGGACGGAAACGGCAAGCTCGCCGGCTATACTTCCCTTTCCAAGTTCAAGGTGACGGGAGAGGCCACCACCTTTACCTTCGGTAAGAACGTCATCATCCCCGCGGGGGCTACCCGCCTGCTGGTTTACGCCATGAACAATACCACGGGCGAGCTGTCCTCCGACTGCGTGACGGTGGAGCTACCCGAGGGCGCGGCTCACGCTCCCTTTGACAAAGCCGACGCCGAGCTGTTCGTCATGAGCGATATCCACATCACCACCTCCCAAAGCAACACCCACAACAAGAACTTCGCCAATATGCTGAAGGACGTGCAGGCCTTGAACAAGGACGCTCTGGGCATCTTCGTGGCGGGGGATATGGCGGATACGGGTAAGGAGCAGGAGTATCTGAACATGATGGAGCTGTACCGCGCGGCGGAGCAGGTCCCTCCCCTGTTCCTCTCGATCGGCAATCACGATCTCTCCGCCCTTCCCTTCGACGAGGCCAACGCCCTGTTTTTGAAGTACGCCACCCTCCCCGACGGCTCCCATCCCACCAACACCAGCTACGATTTCTGGCTGGGGGGCTACCACTTCATCTTCCTGGGCACCGACCACGCCGCGGGCCTCCATTCCTCCTTTGACCGCGCCACCATGGATTGGCTGGACGAGAAGATCTCCGAGAACCGCGATCCCGCCCGCCCCGTGTTCCTGTTCCTCCATCAGTCCCTGTCGGACACCGTTTCGGGCTCTCTTCCCGGTGAGGGCTGGAGCGGCGTGGACAACGAGGGGATGCTCCGTAAGGTGCTGAAGGACTACCCCGAGGTCATGTTCTTCAACGGCCACAGTCATTGGACCATGGATTCCGTGGGCAATATGTTCGAGGGCGACAGCAAGCTTCCCTGCCGGATCTTCAACTGCGCCTCGGTGGCCTACCTGTGGTCGGGCTACAACGTGGTCACGGGGGAGCATCTCAACGGCAGTCAGGGCTATATGGTCAAGCTCTACGACGGCAAGCTCTACGTGCTGGGCCGTGACTTCGCAAGGGGCGAGTGGATCCCCGCCGCCCAGTACTGCATCGTGCTGAAGGAGTCCGAGCCCGAGACCGAGGCGCCCACCGATCCCGAAACCGAGGCGCCTACCGAGCCCGCCGAGACACAGGAGCCAGCGTTGGATACCGAAGACGTAACCGTCCCCGCAACCGAGGCGGCTCCCAATACTGACTCTCCCCAGACTACCGATCCCGCGGAGGAGAAGGGCTGTGGGTCTGTGATCTCGCTTGCGTTTCTTTGCATGGCGCTTCCCGCAGCTTTGGCTTTTGCCTATAAGCGCGAGGACTGATTCAGCTTCACTTGAATAAAGATAGCCCCCGTCACGGTCTCGTGGCGGGGGTTCTTTGTGGTCAGATCAACGGCATCTCGGTCATCCGCAGCTTGGCGCATCCGTAGGGGTACAGCTCAACCGTTTCTGCCTCGGACAAGGGAATCCGACTCTGCGGTCCCTTGGCGCAGACCGACGTATATCCGTCCTCCAGACCCCAGGCGATCTTTCTGACCTCCGCCTTCAGCACAACGGGCGGATGCTCGGAGCTGAAGGGAATGTCGGACAGATCCCTCTTTTCGAACTTGAAGAAGGGGGACGCATAGGCGTAGTTCCATGCGGACGTGGGAAGATACTCGTAGTCGCAGTAGGGGAATTTCCGCTCCACGCCGTTGCGCTCGTACTCCAGCATTCTCTTTTCATAGGCGATGGGCAAGGAGAACACCAGGGAGCCGCACTGTACGCACTTCAGATCATAGGGTCTTTCCACCAGGCTCGGGAGGGTGTCGAAGGTGATGTCAACGTGGATGGGCTGACCCGCGGGGATCTCAAAGCTCAGCTCCTCGCTGTAGGGCGTTACCCGTCCATTTACGCGAAGGTTCTTGGCGAAGGAGGGGATTCTGACCTTCAGACAGATAGGCTTTTCGGACTCCACATCATAGGCGAAGGTATTATCAAAGGGGTAATTCGTCTTGAGGGAGACGGTCAGGCCGTCTGCCTTGAGCGTTGCGGGGACGGGGACGGCAGAGAGGACCGTATCGCCGCTGTGCATGAAAGCGGACAGGGCGAATTTGGGCCAGGCCTGGTTGAAGTTGGCCGTACAGCAGCCGTAGTTGGGCTCCAGACCGAACAGGTGGGCCTCGCCGCCGTTGGTGCGGAAGACAGGCTTTCCGGGGAAGCGCTCACAGGCGATCTGGTTGCTCATTTGCAGGTACTGATGGGTCCACATATCATCGCTGATGGTGGCGGGGAGGGCGTTGAAGGCCAGAAGCTCCAGCCGCTCGGCCCACTTGGGGTCTCCCGTATAGGCGAACAGATGCTCGTAGGCGTATATCTGCTCCGCCACGGCGCACAGCTCGGTGCCCTGGATGGGGCTGAGACCCGACAGGCATTCGTCACCCGTGAAAAGCCCCACGGGAGTGCCGTTGTAGGTCTTCAGCACGGTGATCAGTCTCTCGGCCACGTCGGTGTAGTCCTCCCCCAGAATATCACAGCTGACCGCCTCGTACTTCAGCATCATGCCCAGATTGACGATGTGGGTATCGAAGGTCCAACGGTTGATCGGGGTCTTCCACAGCTCGGTCATGGCGGCGTAGTCCGCGCCCTGCTCCTTGATGATTCTGGCGAGGTCTGCTACCCAGTCCTCGCGGTAGCGCTCCCAAATGAAATCAATGGCGATGAAGCTTTCAAACCAACGGTACTTTCCCCAGCCGAACAGGGAGATGGTCCTGCTCTCCAGCAGCTCGTAGTAGTTCTTCAGTACCCGATAGAGAGCCTCGGGGATCCGCTCGTCTCCCGAGCATTCGTAGTAGACCACCAGCACCTTGGAGATCAGCTGGACCGCCCAGGTGTCGTACCCGGGGATCTTCGCCTCGTCGCAGGGGCAGATCCAGCCGCTGGGCTTTTGCTGTGCGAGAATGGCGTCCACGTATTTGCGGGCGCGGGCGATCATATCCCCGTCGTCCAGCAGGTAAGCGAGGGGGATGAAGCCGTCCAGCCAGTAGGGGACTCGCTCCCAGCCCTCGGCGTCCCCGCCGATCCAGGCGCTGTCCCTCACGTCTCGCCAGACCTTGTCCAGATTTCCGCTCAGTCCCTCGGCCTGGAGCTCCAGCTGACGCCGCATCCAGCCCTCGGGGCGAAGCTCTTTGGCGGTATAGAAATTCCACGTACGCATGATATACCTCCTTGATTTTCGTTGATATATGTATTATATCACATTGAAAACCAAATGTTTATTGCCGTATATGCATAATATATTGACAAAAGCACACATTTCGGCTATAATAGGGTTACGCGACGTTTCAAAAGGAGTTTCCTATGTACGGTATAGATCTGAACAGTCCCATTCTTTATGAGTTTGCCTCCTTCCGCTTCTTCGAGAAAAAGGAGCATCACATTGAGCGCTTTTGTTCCGTCAACGTTCTGCTTATGGTCTATCAGGGCATCCTGCGGTTTTCTGAAAACGGCAAGCAGGTCGAGGTACACGCGGGCGAATACTACATCCAGAGAAAGAATTGCTACCAGGCAGGTGAGCTGGCCAGTGACGCGCCCCATTACCTCTTCGTGCATTTTGACGGAGAATGGAGCGATCATCCCAACACGCTGCCCTATACGGGAAGATTCGACCATGCCAAGCTTTCCGAGCTGATGCAGAGGATCAATACGGCCTCACATCAGAAGTATTTGTACGCAGAGCAGCAGTATTTATTTCACAAGCTATTGCTGTCCCTTCGTCAGAAAGCGCCGTCCGATGCATTGGCTGATTCATTATCCAAGTATGTAGAAGAAAATATCACGACGATAGCATCCCTGTCTGATTTGTGTGAGGCGTTTCATTACAGTAAAAATTATGTTGAACGATTGTTTCATCGTCAATTCGGTGTATCTCCAATCCAATATATCAATGATGTGAAGATCAAGAAGGCCATGTATCTGCTGGAAACGACCTCAAAGCCCATAACCGTGATTTCTGAGGAATGCGGCTATTTTGACTATCCGTATTTTTATAAACGCTTCGTTCAGAAAGCGGGTGTTTCTCCCTCAGAATGGCGTAAGATGGTTCAGAGAGATCCGACTAACAGAGAACGGTAACTCAAAGCAAGATGTTTCATGTATCGGTAAGGGGCTATCTGCACCGGGAGAATAGCAATGAGCGCCTCACCGGCAGCTTGCAGGCTTCTCATACCGAAATGGTTAATCAGAAACCCCCGAAAGCCTTAAATGACTTTCGGGGGTTTCTGGTGACCCGTACGGGAGATCGAAATCCTCGCTTCGCTCAGGGCAAGCTGCGCCAAGAGAATAGAAATGAGAGCCTTGCTTGCAGCTTGCAGGGTTCTCATACCGAATCGGATAATCAGAAAGCCCCGACAGCCATGAATGACTATCGGGGCTTTCTGGTGACCCGTACGGGAATCGAACCCATGTTTCCAGCGTGAGAGGCTAGCGTCTTAACCGCTTGACCAACGGGCCTTGTCGTGACGACTTGCATATTATAGCATATCCCGACGGTTTTGTCAATAGCTTTTTGAAATATTTTTCGGAATTTTTTTGGGCTTTGACTAAGTCACGGATAAAGCCACGAAAAAACGGCTCATCCCCCGACGATAGGGGTCGGGGGATGAGGGAAAATCCGTTGGAATTCTGTGAGATCAGACCAGACCCTGGGCCATCATGGCGTCGGCGACCTTCTCGAAGCCGGCGATGTTGGCGCCTGCGACCAGATCGCCCTCCATGCCGTACTTCTTGGCGGCGGCCACGGAGTTGTTGAAGATGTCGGACATGATCTGGTGGAGCTTGGCGTCCACCTCCTCGGCGGTCCAGGAGTAGCGCATGGAGTTCTGGCTCATCTCCAGGCCCGAGACGGCCACGCCGCCTGCGTTGACGGCCTTGGAGGGAGCGATCACAAGACCGTTCTCCTTCAGGTACTCGAAGGCCTCGGCGGTGGTAGGCATGTTGGAGACCTCCACGTAGTACTTGGTGCCGTTAGCCACGATGTTCTTGGCATCCTCGATGCCCACCTCGTTCTGGGTAGCGCAGGGCATGACCACATCCACCTTCTGCTCCCAAGGACGCTTGCCGGCGAAGAACTGGACACCGAACTTATCGGCGTAGTCCTGGACCTTGTCGCGGCCCGAGGCGCGCATCTCCAGCATGAAGTCGATCTTCTCGTCGGTGCTGATACCGTCGGGATCGTAGACGTAGCCGTCGGGACCCGAGATGGTGACCACCTTACCGCCCAGCTCGGTGACCTTCTTGACGGTACCCCAAGCCACGTTACCGAAGCCGGACACAGCGAAGGTCTTGCCCTCGATGCTCTCGCCCAGGTACTTCAGCATCTCGACGGTGTAGTAGACGGCGCCATAGCCGGTA
>JAGAIH010000015.1 GCA_017626655.1 Clostridia bacterium
AGGATGCGGCATTTTTCTTTTCCGTAATATTTCATGGGAATTGCTCCTTTCGTATGGACGGGTTTCATATGGGTCACGCGTGATCCGTATCGGATGGGCTCAAGCGACGTTTATGCGGATCTTACCGTTTCTGATCCACGCTGACCGGTCGATCCTTCTGGTCCACCTCTTTCAAAGCACGCTCGCTGAACCAGATCACGTTGCCGTTTGAAGCATAATAGACCGTCACCTCGGCTGTATATCCCTCGTACAGATCTTCTTTGATGTACAAGGTAACGTCGATCTGTCCGCGGCACTCCCCCGTGGGGAGGGTGATCTCAATGCTTTCAAAATAATTCGGGGTCTTGATGGGATAGCCCCAATAGCGTTCTTCGACCGTCGCGCGATAATCCGTGTCTTCAAAATAGTCGGGATACTCTTTCTCAAAGAGATCCGCGACACCGTTGATGAGACACCCCTCGGCATCGATTTTCAAGACCGCGGTCTGGGTCTCATGGGCTGAAATCTTCATATCCCCGCCCAGGCCAATCGTCACCGTGACGGTATTCGGATCGGTCACCTGTACGGACTGGTGGGGAATAGTGATATCCACCACGTTGTACTTCTCTCCCCCTCCGCCTGCGCGGGAGGAGCGGAGGTAGAGGGACTTGGTCCCCTGTTGGCAGGAGGCGCACAGAAGAGAGAAGGTCAGAAGCATCAGCACGATCAAGACCCCTCTTTTTGGGGAAAGCACTCGATTTGTCATCTTCATTCGGCTCCTTTCCTGTAGCTGCGAAAACCTCGCGCTTATGACAGTGTCTGCTCTGTACAGGACTCGGTCTTCCCGCCAAGCCGTTACAGTCGGGTCACGATCCCCACGAACAGCGGCAACCCCGTCTTGGTATCCACAATTGCGTACACGAAGGGGCGGTCGAGGTAGACGTATTTCGGCTCCATGGGGGCGGCAGACTCGGCCTTGTTAACCGCCCAGGTCACGGCGGCGGCCTTGGTGCCGTTGCGGTCTACCTGAATGAAGGTCTTCTGGAAGACCCCGTCGCAGTAGAGGTTCCCCATGGCGGAGGTGCCCAGACCAGACAGGTCGGCGGTGTCACTGCTGAAGAGATCGGTCATGCCCATTTCTTTGAGGGAGTCGGTGAGGTTCATGTCGCTGGCATAGGTGAACTCGGGGATGCGGGTGTAGACCGTGGTGCGGACCTGCTCCTGCCACATGGCCGTCCAATCCCCGCCGTCCAGGGAGGCGGCGAATTCGTAGATATCGGTCCCCTCCTCGGGCAGAAGGCCCACGAAGCAGTAGCCCGTCCCCTTGTAGGGCTTGGCTACCCCGAAGCCTCCCTCCACGGTGAGGTAGCGGGACTCTTCGGAGCGGAGCATGGTCACGGAGGACTCGGCGCCGTCCAAAGAGGTGAAGGTTTCGGTGAAAATATCCTTCTTCTCGTACTCCTCCTCCCACTTGGCGTCAAAGACCAGGGCGTTGACCACGTACATCACCGCCTCGGCGGGGATGGGATCCTCCAGGATGGAGTCGATCATGCCGTCGGTGTAGTGATCCACCCATTTGTTGATGTCCTTGCGGGTGGTCTCGTCAAAGGGGGCGGCGTACTGCTGGACCTGATACCAATCGGCGCAGGTCTGGAGGAACTCCTCACGGACGGTAAAACTGTCCCCGTCCCGATACCAGATGGAATCCGCCACCGAGACCTTGCAGTCCTTGCCCGTGTACAGGCTGCCGGTGTAGGCGTACAGCGCCTTGTTCAAGTCAGCGATGGGCATTCCCAGCACCGCCTCCATCTGGGCGAGGGTCTCCCCCTCGGCGCCGTTGGCCAGCATGGACAGGCAGATCAGGGCGGAAAGGGGAGAGACCAGATGGTTGGCCTTGCCCTCCTTCTCCAAAGAGATCGTGGTATTGGTCAGCGCCAGGGAGAAATCCGCCATGGCGGTCTTGAACTCGTCGGTGACCTTCCCGACCTCGGTAGCCTGGCGGGCATAGTCCGCCGACAGCTCGGAGGCCTTGACGTTCAGGGCGCAGGAGGTCATCTGCGCGGGGATGGCGGCCAGCATGAGCAGGGCCAAAAACAGAATCAGCAGCTTTTTCATGGGATACCTCCTATGGGTACGGCACTTTAATGGTGCCCTCACCCATATAGACGACATTTTTTCGGATTCATTACCCTCCGGAGCAAACATTTACAATTCATTCACAAAAACCCACGCGCAAAGAGGGCTTGCGGCGTGGGTTCGGGGGTCAATTGTCGGGATTCTGTGTTTTCTTGGTCTTGGCGTGCTTCTTCTTGAGCTTCTTCAGCTCGTCCATGAAGGAGTCCACGTCGGTAAACTGATGGTAGACCGAGGCGAAGCGGACGTAGGAGATCTCGTCAATGGCGCGGAGCTTCTCCAGTACCATGTCGCCCAGCTCCACCGAAGGCACCTCCAGGCGCAGGGTATTCTGCAGCTCGGACTCGATCTCGTCCACGATGGCGTCAGCGTCCACGGTGCGCTTGCGGGTGGACTTCAGAATGCCGTTGATGAGCTTGTTGCGGTCAAAGGGCTCCTTGGAGCCGTCCTTCTTCAGCACCATGATCTGGGCTTGCTCGATCATCTCGAAGGTGGTGAAGCGCTTGGCGCATTGGAGACATTCGCGGCGTCGGCGGATGCTGTTGCCCTCTTCAATGGGGCGGGAGTCGATGACCTTCAGGTCGGGATTGCCGCAGGCGGGGCATTTCATGGGTGGGTTTCTCCTTTCGGGAGGTCGTTACCCTATTATACCATACTTTGATTGGTTTGTAAAGTCTTTTTGGGAATTTCTCCCGTCTCTTTCGCCTTTTGTCCCTGCTCCCACAGGAAATCCGCCACCGCGTCCCCCAGGTGGACAGGGGCCAGCTCCCCCTCAGTGATGCGGGCGAACAGGGCGAGGACGTCCTCCTCACAGGTCCCTACGCAGTAGAGGTAGCGCTCGGCGGGGCTTTCCATGCCGATGGCGTAGGTAGGGGGCGCGGGCGGGATCGAATGGCTTTCATCCTCGGCGGGTCGCATCAGCCACAGACGGCAGACCACGGGGCAGTCGGGGGTTACGCGGTAGTAACCCTCCTTCAAAAGGCTCATAACCAGGCGGGATGGGGACTCTTCGGCGCGTGCGTTCATAGTTTTCCTCCGTTTTTGACGACAGACGGTGACGCCTGTCGTTTTTTCTCATTATAGCACGGCTTTTGGCGGGGGAAAACCTTAACAATTATGGAATCGATTGGCGAATCTGCCTGGCATCAGCCCTTGTAAAGGCATAAAATCCAACTGCGACAACATCTTTTTCGGTGACCGCAGAGCCTCGAATTGGTCTTTCCTCCCTCCCATCCCGCAAATTTCCGCTTGATTTTCCGTATATTTTCTTGTATAATCAATTTGATTATGCAGATTTGATGCCACAAATCACCATTCTTGACTGTTTTGGTGACGAGAAAACCGACACAAAAAGAAAGGAGAGTACCATGAAACCGACTGTCTCACGGCGCGCGCGTCAGCATCCTTCCCTGCCCCCGTGGCTCCCCCGCCCCTTAGCGGGACGGCTTTTGGTGGCGGGACATATCCTCATTTTGCTGTCCCTGTGCCATTTTGCCTGCCTGCTGGGCGGGGAGGGGCAGGGGGAAGCTCTCCTGTACATGGAGGCTTACATGGAATCGGTGGCTCTTGCCCCCATCCCTTTGTGGGCGGGGGTGCTGGCCCTGGACTGGCTGGAGCGGCGGAGCGAGGATACCCGTTGACCCTGCCGCCCCGATCCCGCTGCTCTCCGCCCCGAAAAATCCTCCCTCTACTCCCCGAAGCACTCCGCCCCCAGCCGCACCCCCATGCGGAAGCCCTCGGCGAACCGCTCCCGCTCCCTCTCGGCCCCCAGGGTGTCCAGGGCGGTATCGTAGGCCTCCAGGAGGGCGCGCTGATCGGGAGTCAGGGTGGCGGTCAGGGCCTCCCGTCGGGCCTTGACCTCACCGTACAGGCGGTCCCCCTCGGAGGGCTCGGGCGGCTTCGCTCGAAGGGTGGCGGGTTGCCGTAGTAGAGGGTGGTGATGGGTGACTTCATGAACGGTCTCCTTCTGTACCCTTTAAGGTACGCTTGTTCTTTATTATACACCTCATGGGATATAATGTCAATAGTTCTTACAGATATTTTGGAACGCGGAGGACCTCCCATGAACCACTATCAACGCCTCAAGGATCTTCGTGAGGATCACGACCTTACCCAAGCGGATGTCGCCGAGATCCTGCAAACTACCCGAGAGCAGATCAGCAAGTACGAAACGGGCAAGCAAATGATGGGTGCGGATAAGTATATCAAGCTGGCCAAGTATTACAATGTGAGCCTGGACTACTTGATGGGTCTGATCGACACGCCAAGAAAGTTGTATTGAAACGATGACGCATTATCAACGCATGAAGGACCTGCGAGAGGATCACGACCTAAGCCAGGAGGATATCGCCAAGGTATTACAGACCACCCAGGAACAGGTCAGCAAGTACGAAACGGGACGGCAGATGATGGGTATTGATAAATACATTAAGCTGGCGAAATATTATAATGTGAGTTTGGATTATTTGACGGGTCTGATCGATACGCCGAGAAAGTTACACTAAAACCGGGAGCCACCTCTACGGAAGTGGCTCTTTTCCTTTTTCGTGGGAACCGTCAATCGTTTCACGATCGGGCTATTACTTCAAATTGGAGTTTAACGGTCCGTTCCTCTGCCTTCCCCAGCGGGGAAGGGGGACCGCGAAGCGGTGGATGAGGAGAACACTTGTAAAACCAGCGTTCTGGGTGAGTGGCTAACTTTCCTACCGCTTTTTGAATTTCGCCCCTCCAAAAAACAAGCAATTGTATCAATTGTTTTAACACTTTTATCCGCATGGTTGTAGGAGCGTAACTGTAATCCAGGTAAGTTGGCTTACAAATACTCTCCTCATCCACCGCTTCGCGGTCCCCCTTCTCCGCTGGAGAAGGCAAGGGAACGGTCAACACACCGATAAACCCCAAATTTGAAAGCCAACCAAACAGTTTGTCCCCCACAATGTGACAGAATTCTGAAATCTTTTTCCACGTCCCCAAAACCCATTGACAAAATCCATTGGATGTGATATAATACGAAACTGTTTGGGGCGAAAAACCATGGCCCCACAATAAAAAAGAAAGGAAAACACATCATGAGAAAGCATCTTCTGATCCTGCTGGCTCTGGTCGCCGCTCTGTCCCTGGTCTTCGTGGCCTGCGACAAGACCCCCGACGAGCCCGCCGACACCACCGCCTCCACCGACGCTCCCACCGAGGAGCCCACCGACGCTCCCACCGAGCCCGAGTCCGAGAACGTGACCGAGCCCGCTACCGAGGAGGGCACTACCGCCGCGCCCGAGACACAGGAGCCCGAGACCCAGGAGCCTGAGACTCAGGAGCCCGAGACCGAGGAGCCCGAGACCGAGGCCCCCGAGACCGAGGAGCCCGAGACCGAGCCCCAGGTCCCCCACTACGACAACTACAACGTTCCCCAGGACCTCTGGACCGTCACCGGCCACTGCCCCGGCCTCGTCGGTAAGGAGGGCCACGGCAACTCCGGCATGGTGGCCGCAGGCGGTGTCGAGTCCGGCGCTCTGCTGCACCAGGGCTCCATCTACCTGGGCGAGATCGACCTGTCCATCTACGAGAAGGTGGTCCTCATGTGGGGCTGCGACAACTCCAGCGTGACCCAGGGCCATTACGACCAGAGCGCCAACAACCGCATTATGCTGGTCAGCGCTGAGGTCAGCGGCACCGCTCCCGCCGAGGGCACCGTTATCGCCGGCGGCACCTATGAGCTCCACGGCTGGGCTGTCCAGGCCTTCGAGATCGACCTAACCGAGATCGACTACAACGGCCCCGTCTACGTCTGCATCGACACCCTTCCCGATACCTTCGCCCTGTTCTCCTCCGTGGAGTTCATCGGCGCTGAGATCCCCGCCGAGGAGATCGTGGAGCCCGTTGACATCGACCTGACCACCGTCACTGCCACCGGTAGCTGGCCCACCGTGGACGTTCCCGTGAATGCCCCCGCTCTGGGTCTCGGCGAGGATCAGCACGTCCTCGCTCTGCACTATGGCTCCATCGTACTGGGCGAGATGGACCTCTCCAAGTTCTCCAAGGTCACCGTTACCTACGTCACCCCCTGCGGTGAGCTGAACGGCTCCAACTTCAACGCCGAGTACGAGGCTACCGGCAAGCGTGTTCTCCTGCTGAACACCCTCTCCGCCGTCCAGGAGGGCACCGCCTTCGAGATGCTGCCCGCTGAGGACGCCATCATCGCCACCAACCACTACGAGATGTCCTCCACCCTCAACGAGGTCAAGACCGTGGAGATCGACCTGACCGAGATCGATTACAACGGCCAGGTGATCCTCTCCTTCGATGCCCGTAACGAGAGCAACGAGTTCGGCGCCATCGGCTACCTGGTCTACGTCACCGGTATCACCTTCGCGTAATTCCCTTCCATAACAAAATCAACCCCCTTGCCGTTTGGCGAGGGGGTTTTCTTGGTGTATGGAATTTTCAGCACTCCGCAAGCATCTCGGCAAGCCGCGCCTCGGCCTCGTCGGGGCGCAGGCGGTCGGCGGCGTAGGCCTTGCGGAGCAGCTCGGCGGGAACGTGCTCGTCGTACTTCTCAAAGATGGGCACCTCGCCGCTCTGGACAAGGCTCTCGCAATCGATGCCGTCTGTCTCCACGATACCGCACAGGTGGGAGAGAAGGTCGTAGTCGTTCCCTCTCTCCATGCGGAAGGTCATGTAGTAGCAGCCCTCGAATTCCAGGTTGCTGACCTTGCAGAGGGAGGCGTTGCGAGCCATGAACTTCCGCAGAGTACGGAAGGAGCGGGTACCCAGCCAGGGGAACAGGCACCAGGTGTAGCCCCCCAGGGAGATCAGGGAATGGGTGAGCATCCCCGTGTTCCGCGCTACGTGACGGGCCACCTCGATGCGCTTCCGCGCGTTGGGCTTGAGGTAGGGGTAGACCGTATCCTCCTCCAGGATGCGGCGCATCCGCCGGACGATCTTGGTGTGGATCTCCCCGAAGTCTCCCGGCCAGGAGACCTCCATCTTGCCGTCCACCTGCTTAACGTAGATGAGTTTGCGCTGGATATCCAGCTCCTCCACCTCCCAGACGCGGCCCGCAAGGGCGAAGCGATCCCCCACGGGGGGCGGGGTGGTGATGGTGCCGATCTCGTCGGATCCCGCGCGGACGGTGAAGTCCTCGGAGTCCTTGAACACGGCGTAGAACTTGAAGCTCTTCAGCAGTCGCTCACCCGCCATGCCCACGATCAGCCCCTTTTCCTCGGTCATCTCAATGAAGTCATGCTCGATCATGGACACCATGAGGGTGCGGTAGTCCTCCTTGGTCACCTCCGAGAAGGGGGGCAGGGACAGGACCCGTTCGGCCAGGCGGCGGGGGGACAGCTCCCCCGAGGCGGCCAGCACCGACAGGGTCTGGTGGAAGAGGAGGGACATGGGCATCTTGCGGCGCTGGGGCGGCTCGATGAAGCGCTCCTCGATGTAGAGCTGGATGATGGCGATGCCCCGCAGAAGCTCCCAGGGGATCAGCTGGGGCAGGGGGGTGTTGGGCAGGGGGTCCTCCTCGCGGAAGACCATCATCATCTCGGGGGGCTCTCCCCGCCGTCCCGACCGTCCCAGCCGCTGGAGGAAGGAGGTGACGCTGTTGGGGGCCTGGCTTTGCAGGACCCGCTCCAGGCGACCTATGTCGATGCCCAGTTCCATGGTGACGGTGGCGCAGGTGACGGCGAAGATCTCCTCGTCCTTCATCTTGGCCTCGGCCTCCTCGCGGATGGAGGCGGAGAGGTTGCCGTGGTGGATCAGAAACACGTCCTGCTCCCCGCGGGCCTTGGCGATCTGGCGGAGGGTGGCGCAGAGGTATTCGGTCTCCTCGCGGGAATTGGAGAAGACCAGGGATTTCTTGTCCTTGACGCAGTCGTACATATACTCGTAGCCCGCGTCCAGGGGGTGGGCGGCGGTCTTTGGGAGGGCGGACTCCACCATGGAGGCGGCTACGGCCTGGGCGGTGGAGAGGTCAAGGGCCTTTTCAAAGTCTGTGATCTCACCGCCCCCCTCCGTATTGCCCTCGGTCATGTCGTCGCAGCCATCCTGTTGAGGATCGGCAGGCTCCACCGACTGGTTATCCTTGGCGTTCTGGATATAGAAATGCTCCAGACCCAGCCGCCACTTGATCTTGCCCTCCTCAAAGGTGGGGACGTCCACGGGGATACCCGTATCTCCCGCCAGCCAGTCTGCGGCGAGGTTGGGGTCGCCAATGGTGGCCGACAGACCGATACGGCGGGGGGTACGGCCGATGAGGTGGCCGATGCGGGTGAGCTGGCAGATGATCTGGTTGCCCCGATCCGAGCCTGTGAGGGTGTGGATCTCGTCGATGACGATGTAGCGGAGGTCACCGAACAGCCGCAAAATATCGTTGGAGCGGTTGATGAGCATGGCCTCCAGGGACTCGGGGGTGATCTGCAAAATGCCCGAGGGCTTTTCCAACAGCTTTTTCTTGTGTGACTGGGCCACGTCCCCGTGCCAGCGGGTCACGCGGATGCCCGTCATGTCCAGAAGCTCCTCCATGCGCCCAAACTGGTCGTTGATGAGGGACTTCAAAGGGCAGATGTACAGCGCCCCCACACTCATGGGCGGGTTCTCGCAGAGGTCGGACAGAATGGGGAAAAAGGCCGCCTCGGTCTTGCCGCTGGCGGTGGAGGAGGTGAGCAGGAGGTGGTGGTCGGTCAGAAACAGCGTTCTCGCCGCCGCCACCTGTACCCCACGCAAAGACTCCCAGCGGTGGGTGAAGATGTACTCACGGATGAATTCGGGAAAGCGTTCGAATATGCGGTCGGCTTCGGTCATGGGGGCTCCTTTCGGAAATGCAAAATGCAAAGTGCAAAATGCAAAATTGTGATGCTGAAAAGCTTTTTTGTTTCAAATGCCCAATATCCACTCCCCAAGGGGAACGGCGGCGAACAAGGAGAAGAAGGCAAGGACAAAGCTCGCAATGCCCAGAACCGTCCACATGGTCGCCACTGCGGATTCTTCCTCGGTATAGCCGGTTCGCAGATTAGACAGGATGATCTGAGACACGATGAAATGAAGGGCAAGGGGGATCAGTCCAATCGTCGCAAAGCCCAGACTCAGCACGTTGATCCCCGCAAAAATCAGATGTATCAAGGTCGTGATACGGGTATAGCGAACCATTTTCGCCTCCCTTTTACCCGAGATACGCGGCTTGCCCAACAGCTCGCGCAGGGGAGTATGTACCCGCCCGCAGGCCTTGGAAACGGTCTCGTCACACTGTACCACGGCGGCGGTCACCATCCAAAGGAACAGAGCGATCACGCCGAGAACCCCTACGGAGATCAATACCGCCGAAACACCTTCCAAAACGACAATGCGGTGCGCCTCCAACTGTTGAACTAGTGTCTCACCGCCAAAACCGCACAGAAAACAGCCTATCCCACATCCAAGCCAAATACGCAGGGCACGATGGGTGGCGGAATCAGATCTTTTCAT